>NZ_DBNGMQ010000048.1:0-73314 GCF_057126245.1 Yeosuana sp.
CAGCCAATATATTGAGTTGATGGCTGGTTTCTATACCGATAATCAACCAGATTATAGCTGGATTCAACCGTATGAATCAAAATTTGGAAAAATGATATGGTTTCCTATTCGAGAATTGGGAGGATTAAAATATGCTAATAAAAGAGGAGCTTTGAACCTTGAATTAATTGATGGTGTTGCTAAAATTCGAATAAATGCCACATCTCCTGTTCAAGATGCTATGGTGAGATTAGAATCGAAAGGAAAAATAGTGTATGAAAATATAACGTATGTTGGACCAGATAAACCTTTTTCTTTTGATATGAAATTATCAGAAACTACGACTGAGGATGATTTAGCTCTTTCATTGTTAGATGCCAATGGATCCATACTACTGCGTTTTGTTCCCAGAGATCATCACCCGCCTTCTGAGGGTATGCCTGAATCACTCGAACCACCAGCAGCCCCAAAAGATGTTAAAACCATTGAAGAATTGTATCTTATTGGTCTTAGGCTTAATCAATTTTACAATTCCTCTAATCCAATGCCTTATTACGAGGAGGCGCTGCGTAGAGATCCAAACGATTACAGGGTGAATACGCAGTTAGGAATACTTGCTATTAAAGCAAAAGATTGGAAAAAAGCAGAAGCTTACCTCCAAACGGCTGCCGATAGAATTACCATGAATTATACAAGAGCCAAAGATGGAGAAGCACTTTATTACCTTGGTATCACACAGCGCGCCTTAGGTAAAACACAAGACGCTTATGACAACCTGTATAGAGCAACATGGAGTTCGGCATGGCATTCAGCCGCCTATTACCAACTCGCAGAAATAAATTGTAATGCAGGTGATATTGAAAAAGCTTTAGGTCATATTGACAGAGCATTATCAACAAATGCTGAAAACAATAATATGTTAATATTAAAGACAATGTTATTGAGGAAGTCAGGTGACTATAATTCAGCAAAAGAAATTCTTAAGCAGCTTATTTCGAAGGATTTGATTAATCATTGGGCACTTAATGAATTGTATCTTATTCAAAAGGAAACAGGGGATTCAAACGAATTTAGCGCACTTAACGATTTAATATCACTCATGCGCAATGAGGTTGAAGCCTATCTTGAATTAGCAACGAGCTATGGTAATTGTGGACTTTTTAAAGAAGCTAAAGATGTTTTGTTACGATTGGAGTCGGCGGATAATACCTATCCAATGTTATATTATTATCTTGGTTATTACAGTCACCTACTTGGAGATGGCGCGGCGTCTCTAAATTACTATAAAAAGGCAGCAACTATGCCCCACGACTATTGTTTTCCTTATCGTGCTGAATCGATTGTTGTGCTTGAGCACGCCATGAAAGTGAATCCTGATGATGCAAAAGCACCTTATTACCTTGGTAACTTGCTTTATGAATTACAGCCAAATCGTGCCATTAAGATGTGGGAGCTGTCTCGTGAACTGGATGATTCATTTTATATCGTACATCGTAATCTTGGTTTAGCTTACGAGGAAATACAAAAGGCTAATAACTTAGCGATGAAAAGTTATGAAAAAGCAGTAGCTAATAATCCTAATGATGCTCGTCTACTTTTTGAACTAGATAAAATATATGAGAAGAATAAAGTGTCATCACAGAAAAAATATGACTTATTAAAAGATAATAATGAGACTGCGCGTTTACGAACAGAAACACTACTCCGTTTTGCGACAAGAGCATTAGAAGTAGGAAAATATCAGGAATCTATCGATCTTATAGAAAACAACACTTTTCCTCAGCTTGAAGGCGAGCGGGAAATGCAAGACACTTATTTGAGTGCCTCTACACTAAGAGCTATGGAATATCTTAATTCTAATTTATTGGATAAAGCAGAAGCAGATTTTAAGAAGATTGTAGACTATCCTGTAGGTAGGTTTGGTCGGTCGCGTTGGGCACAATTTAATTATCTTTTAGGTATTACCTATAATAAGATGGGAGAAAAGAATAAAGCTAAAGACTATTATAAAAAAGCGATAGCTGTGAATATTCCTTTCAGAGGTGCCGATACAGAATACGCATATTACCAAGGGTTAGCATTGAAGGCGACTGGGCAGAAGAAAGCTTCAACAGCGTTATTTAATAAAATGTTAGAATATGTGCAAAGAATTGACAATAGCACCTTTTTTACCCAGTTTGAAGGAGGTCAATCAGAGGATTATCAGGCTGCCACCGAACATTATATTGCTGGATTGGCATATCAAGGTCTTGAAAATAATACTAAGGCAAAAATAGAATTCGAAAAGGCTTTAACGTATAATCCATCTCATGTTTGGAGTCGGGTTCATTTAAAACAAATAAAATAAATAGAAAATAGTAGTATTATTTTCTTCCAAAGAATAACTTTTAATAGCGATAAATATGAGTTTTAAAGGCGTAATAAAAATAAAATGTTTTGTTTTTTCTATGTGTTTGATCGGCGCAAGCCTTTCGGCACAAGTTAAAATGACAGAAGAAATGTGGACGCTTCCAACGTATAAAGTAGAAGCATCAGAAAAGGCACCTTTCTTCTACACTGGAGAAAATTATCAGGGCGCTAGAAAAGTTATTTATCCGTATGCGTTAAATGATGTTATTTCTAACACAAAAGAATCAAAGGAATGGAAAACCTTAAAGCTTGAAAACGAATATATTGAATTAGGGATTACTCCTGGAATGGGCGGAAAACTGTATTACGCAACGGACAAATCCAATGATTATAATTTTATATATAAAAATAATGAAGTAAAACCTTCAAATATTGGTATGACAGGGGCTTGGACATCGGGTGGAATCGAATGGTGTGTATTTCATCATCATCGTGCATCGACCATGCTGGATATGGATTATAGCATGGCGGAAAACCAAGATGGAAGTAAAACCATATTTATTGGCGAAACCGAACCGCGCCATCGTATGCGCTGGACGGTAGGTGTTACAGTACATCCGGGCAAATCATATTTCGAGGCAGAAATTTCTGTATATAATCCAACCCCATATACCAATACATTTTTATATTGGGCAAATGTTGCCACGCATACCAATGAAGACTATCAAATAATATTTCCGCCTAGTGTCGATTTTGCAACATTTCATTCCAAAAACGATTTTACACACTGGCCTTTTTCAACTGAAGAATATAAAGGTCAAGATTTTACTGAAGGTGTTGATATTAGCTATTGGAAAAATGTAAAGCAATCGGCTTCGTTTTTTGCATGGGATTTGAAGGAGGACTTTATGGGAGGCTACGACCATGGGACTAATACCGGCACTGTACATATAGGAGATCATAATATTGTTAAAGGTGCAAAATGCTGGGAATGGGGATCTGGCCCAGTAGGGCAAGCTACAGAAGGAAGGTTGACAGAAACCAGTGGGCCGTATGTGGAAATTATGGTTGGCGCCTATTCAGATAATCAACCAGATTACACATGGATTAAACCTTACGAAGTTAAAAAATGGAAACAGTATTGGTATCCTGTAAAGGACATAGAAGGGTTTAAAAATGCCAATTTGGATGCTGCAGTTAATCTTGAAAAACGCGAAGGTAATTTCGTTTTTATAGGATATCATTCTACGCAAAAATTGGATAATGCTCGAATTATATTAAAAAATGGGACAGATATTATTTTTCAAGAGGATGTGCAAATTTCTCCAGTAAAGGCATTTACGCAATTGATTGATTTGAAAGGGAATTTTAATCTTTCGGATCTATATACCGAAATGGTTGATACAAAAACCAATAAAAGCATCATATCTTATAAGCCTCTCGAAAAGGAAAAACCAAGAGAATTACCTAAAGAAGTAGAAAGACCTCCATTACCTGAAGATATGGAAACAGTGGAAGAGTTATATATAACAGGAAGCAGACTTGAACAATTTTATAAAAATCCTAACGATTATTACGAGGAAGTTATTAAACGTGATCCAACTAATAGTCGCACGAACACGGCAATTGGAAATCAATATCTTAAAAATGGCGATTACAAAACGGCAAGAAAATATTTTTCCACAGCAATAAAAAGAATAACAACTGATTATACTAGACCAAAAAACACAGAAGCCCTATATCTTCAAGGGCTAACATTAAAAACTTTAGAGCTTTATGATGAAGCTATTGATACGTTATATCGTGCCACTTGGGATTATGCCTTCTATTCGGCAGCATATTTTGAATTGGCACAGATTTCATGTATTAAAGAAGATTTTGAAAAAGGCCTCCATCAAATAAATGAATCGCTTTCTACGAATACTAGAAATACCCGTGCTATTGGTTTAAAAGCATCTATTCAAAGAAGATTAGAGGATTTTGATGGTGCAAATAAAACACTTTCGGTAATTGTTGACGTAGATCCACTTGACTTTAGAATTCTAAACGAAGTTTATTTAATAGCAAAGGCATCAGGAAATAAGGAAGCAGCGGAAAAAGCATTGGCATCATTTACAAAAAAAGCAAGGAATTTTCATGAAAATTATCTTGAGTTGGCTGTAGGCTATTTGAATGAAGGTATGTTAGAAGAAGCAGAAGATGTATTGCAACGCTATAAAGGTGAAGACCCTATTATTCAATATTACTTGGGATATATTAAAAGTAAATTTGGAAAGAAAGATGAGGCTATAAAACTGTTTAAAAGCGCACAAAGTCTTTCTACAGATTATTGTTTTCCATACCGATTAGAAACGGTTAAAATATTACATGTTGCTTTAGAAAACAACCCAAAAGATGGAAAAGCAAATTATTATCTTGGTAATATTCTTTACAATAAACAACCCGAAAAAGCTATGGAATATTGGGAAGAAGCTATAAAAAACACTCCCGATTTAGCCATGGCATATCGTAATTTAGGATGGGGGTATTACAGACATTTTAATAACTATCAAAAAGCCATCCCTTATTATGAAAAAGCCCTTGCCCTTAGCAAAAATGATGCTATTTTATATACTGAACTAGATAAGCTTTACGAGTTAAATAATAGTCCGGTTAAAACGAGGCTAAAAATATTTGAAGGAAATGAAGCAGCAATAAATAACCGTGATGATGCTTTTGTTCGTCAAATAATGGTGCTTACTTTGGCAGGAAAATCAGATAAAGCAGTTCAACTTTTAAAGGATAAGGTCTTTAGTTATCGTGAAGGTAATTCAAGAGTTCGTGAAGTTATTATTGACGCACAACTATCGTTAGGATTAAAATACATGGCCAAAAAAGAGTATCAAAAAGCACTTGATCATTTTTTGATGGCTCAGGTTCCTGATGAGGAAGCTGGAAGTGCCAGATCTGGAAATAGAAATATTCAAGTGAATTATTTTATTGGTAAGGCATACAGTGCCTTAAATAATAAGCCAAAAGCAAATGAGTTTTATAATATGGCCACTGAGGCTGAAACCTCAAACAAGTCTAGCATAATGACTTATTATAAAGGATTAAGTTTTGCAGAGTTAAATAATATTACTGCAGCGCATGCTATTTTTAATGAATTAATCAAAGAAGGAGATAAAATATTAAATAATAATGAGGAGGTATCAGATGATTTCTTTGCCATTTTTGGAGAGAAAGAAAGTGAAAGCATCAGAAAATCACGCGCTTATACACTAAGAGGATTGGGATATAAAGGCCTAGGTAAATCATCAAAGGCAAAAGAAGATTTAGCAAAAGCGGTAGAGTTATCAGTAAGTAATTTGTGGGCTAATACTGAATTACAAGACATTTAATTTTCAAAGGATTAATTATTAATTAGAAAAACGGTTTATGTAATATTATTATTTTTATGATAAATATAAACTCTAATGATGATTTCTAGCCTTCTAATAAAGTTGTGAATTTTATTTGAATCAATTTCATTCAAGATAGATATGGTAGTATTTAGTAGGTAAGTAGAAAACATGTCGATACACTTTTAAAACAGATTTTATGGAGCAAAAAAAACCTTTTAAGTTTGAAACCAAAAAACTGATTATTTTATTGGTCATAATCGCCCTAATTATTTTAGGTGTCATTATAATATTTTCATTTTTGGAAGAAAGAAAACAAGGAGAAAAACTTGCGAATCTAGAAAATGATTATAACATGTATTGTGGTAGTTGTCATATTGTACCTAATCCAATGAATATTCCTAAATCCTTATGGAAAAGCAAGGTGCTTCCTGAAATGGAAAAAAGGATGGGTTTAAAGCATTATACAGATGGATTTGTAAGATATTCGGATGAAGAAAAAAAATATATAGAATTAAATAATGCGTATACAGATTTGCCATTAATAGATAGTTTAAAATGGAGACAACTATATAATTATATTATTAGTATTGCACCAGATAGTGTTCCAAATATACCGAATAGGAAAGGGCGGAATTCTAAACTAACTCAATTTAAATCTTCTTTTGAAACCTTAAATAATATTAAACCAGCTGGAGGAATTGTAAATCTAAAATTTGATAGTAAAACTAATAAATTATTGGTTGGGGATATTTATGGTCAGTTATATAACAGAAAAACACAATCAAACATAGAATTAACATTAAACTCTCCGATTGTTTCAAGCGTTTTAGTAGATAGTACCCTTTATGCCACGGAAATAGGAATTATGAATCCAAGTGAAGTTCCTCGCGGTGTAATTTATAGTGTAAATTCAGATACCGTAATACCGTTGTTTAAAGAACTTCATAGGCCGGTATATACAGAAATAACTGATCTTAATGGGAATGGCGAAAAAGAAATTATTATTTGTGAATTTGGACATCTTACTGGAGAACTTTCATTACTAGTAGAAGAAGATTCAGTTTTCAAAAAAAGAACTTTATTAGCGCTTCCAGGTAGTATAAAAGTTGAAGTGGTAGATATGAATAATGATGGAAAAAAAGATATAGTTGCTTTATTTGCGCAGGGTAGAGAGGGGATTTATATTTTTTATCAGAGGGATAACTTAGAGTTTAGTGTAGAACAGGCAATAATGATGGAACCAGAATATGGTTCAAGTTGGTTTTCATTGTTAGACTATAATAATGATGGACATTTGGACATACTTTTAGCAAACGGAGACAATGCAGACTATTCTAGATTCTTAAAACCGTATCACGGCGTAAGGCTATTTATTAATAATGGCGAAAATGAGTTTAACGAGGAATGGTTTTATCCCATAAATGGAGCAACGCGTGTATTGGTTGATGATTTTGATATGGATGGCGATTTAGATTTTGCAGTATTATCGTTTTTTCCAGATTTTGATGATGGTCTTGAAGAAGGATTTGTCTATTTAGAAAATCAAGACACTACCAATTACGTTTTCAAACCTTATACAACTGGAGCTGCTAAAAGTGGAAATTGGTTAGTAATGGAAAAGGGGGATTTTGATAACGATGGAGATATCGATATAATACTTGGGAACTTTAGCATGCTTGCGGCGAATAAATTTAAAAGTAAGGAAAAGAATGACTTGTTGTTCCTAGAAAATAACGTTATGAAGAGATAGTTTTCATAAAATTTTTTATATCAAGTGAGTGTCCATTGATGGAGCTATTTTATGCATAAAGTATGAGACTTGATTAATTCTTGTTATTTGATACTAATCGTTTTGTACAATAAAACTCTAAAGACTAAGCTTAATGAAAACGATCAATCTGTTTTTAATTATTCTGCTGCCATTTGTTGCTGCTATTCAATATAAAAAAAATACTAAAATGACACATATATTAAGAAATAGCAAGCTTGAAATACATATCGATATGCCCTTAAAAAATTACAATCTTTCAAGATTTGATTGGACGGGTAAAATTACAGCCGTGAAATATAAAAATATATTTGTAACTGGGGTAGAAGATCTTAATGCTGAAAGTGAGAATGATTACGGAAAAGGTTTATATAATGAGTTTGGAATCGAAACGACTATTGGCTATAATGAAACAGAAGTAGGGGATTGGTTTCATAAAATAGGAGTTGGACTTTTAAAAAAAGATGATACGGTATATGATTTTACTAAACGTTATGATATTCAACCCGCCATATTTAATGTTAAGAAGAAATCTAATAAAATAATTATTGATTGCACATCTCAAAGTGTAAATGGGTATGCATATATTTTAAAAAAAGAAATTGAATTATTTGAAAGCAGTTTTGTGATTACATATGTTTTAAAAAATGTAGGTAAAAAACTTATTTCAACAAACGAATATGTTCATAATTTTTTAGCAATTAATAAAGATTTAATAGGTAGTAATTATATCTTAAAATTCCCATTTCAATTAAAACCCGAATTGTTTAGAAAGACCTTTAATTCTGAAGAAAAAGTTGAGATTGAATCAAATAAAATCACGTTTAATAATACCCCAAATAAACAGTTCTTTTTCAGCTATCTTTCTGGTAATGAAAAAGTAGATGCATCTTGGGAGCTCATAAATACTAAAAATAACATAGGAATTAGTGAAAAAGGAAGTTTTAAAACATCTAAAATCAACCTTTGGGGATGGAAACATGTTGTGAGTCCAGAGTTATTTTTCGAGATAAACGTTGAACCTGGAAAATCGATTGAATGGACTAGAACCTATAAGGTTTATGATACCAATTAAATTTTTTCTAAAACCGTTCCTCAATTATTTCTGCAGTAGAAAATTTATACCTCATATTTCTATACACACAAATATCTGTTATGTCTTTGGGAACCCCTAAAGGAACAGCTCTGAAATTAGAAGATACTCTGTCACTTTTTACAGGCATTACTCTATGAAAACAATGACCGTGTAAAAAGATAACGGTTCCTTTTTTAGGTCGAAAAACGATTTGACCTTCAATGTCCTCATGTGGAACTCCAACTGGTAAAACGCCTGCTTTATGTGCTTCTGGCATGATTACAATTTCACCTCCTGTTGCTTCTGTAATGTCCTGGGTATATACTAATCTATTTAAATTATACATTTTAGAATTTTCTGGTGGACAATCTTGATGCCAAGCCTGACCTTTACTTCCTGCTTTAGAAAACATCATCATACAATATAAATTTTCCCAACTATCATCTAATATGGTATTTGTGATTTTATTAAAAGTATGGTTCTTATCGATGTCGTCAAAATAGGGTTTGTTTTCTAGATATGGAAACCATGGAATAACTTCGTTTTCAGATTTAGAAATATAATCAGAAGTATGTTCCCAATCGCTGTTTAATCTAAAATGATCAAGAATAATTCGCTGATAACGATTCATTAAGTCATCAGGAAAAAAATTCTCAAAAATAACATACCCCTTTTCCCAAAACTCTTGTTTTATTTTTTTGTAATCCATATAACACCAATTACTGTTAAAAATTAAAATATAAATATTTTAATTGGTCTAAGATAAATAAAATTTGAATTATAAGTATTAGTGTAATTACGACGTTGTTTTTCTTGTTTATAACAGAAGTTCAAAATATGCTGTGTTCATCTCAAAATCAATAATGCAGTTGATATTTTAATAAGTGCAATGCAACAGCAGAGGTCGTTAAATACCGAAACATATTAGTATTTCCTTTTTAATTATAGGAGTGCTTTGAATCTTTAATTTTTTTTCATTTTAATATCTAAACGATTTAAGCTTCCTATTTCATTAAAATCTTATAATAATTCTTAAGAATTGTGTAACAAAAAGAGTGTGTAACAACCGTAATTTTGTGTTGCAAGGTGTGATATACACTCTTATAATTAAATGGTTTATTATAAAAATTATGAATAAGAATATAAAAGTTATTTTATTGGCAGTTGGTATTGGACTATTAGTTTACGGAATTTATACAATGATTACTCCAGAAGCTTCATTAAGTATAGGTTCTCTTGATATTACAACTCAAGATAATACCAATTCATATATAACGATAGGACTCGGTCTTGCAGCTATCCTAATAAGTTTTCTTGGAAGTAAATCTTTAAAATGATTCGAAAATAAAATTATGCTGCCTAAAGTAAATACAGTTTATATATTTTAAGTTTAGTTGGTTAGTGAACTATGTATGGAACTGATGTTTAGGCAGTTTTTTATTAATAAAAAGTATTCAAAAAACCACATCATGCAAAGTGCTTTTAGCTTACTTTCACTTATCGCTATTGTTTTCGTTTTATACATACCAAAGCCGTTAATCATGCCTATATTGTATACATCAATATTGGCAATCATGATATTTCCTGTCTAAAAATTTCTGGAAAGAAAATGGAGATGCCATCGTTTATTTGCGTCTTTATGCTCAATAACAATCATATTGTGTGTAACGGCATTATTCGGAATAATAATCTATTTTCGACTTAATGCCTTAATTATTAACAGTGAAATCTATATTGCAAAATTAACAACGCTTTACTATAATTTTATAGAATATACTTATGACGCTTTTGGAATAAGTAGAAGGAGTTCATTATTCACAAAAGATTTAAGAATTGAAAGTCTCTTAAAAAGGCGTTTTGATGAGATTGGAGGATTTATCTACCAATCAGGATTTTTCTTCAACTACTTTGTTTTAATCCCTATTTATCTGTTTTTCTTTTTGTATTACAGACACTTTTTTAAGGTCTTTTATTATAAAATATTTCGAAATAAGCCAAAGGTATTTTTAAACAGAATGATTAGGAAAGTATATAAAATTCAACAAAATTATTTGTTAGGACTGTTTAAGGTCATTATAATTGTAGGGTGTTTAAATAGTATTGGATTACTTCTTTTAGGTATTGGGAATCCTTTCTTTTTTGGGTTTTTAGCGGCGTTTTTATTACTAATACCTTATATAGGTATCATTATTGGGTCACTATTGCCCGCCATAATTGCGCTTGCTACAAAAGACAGTGCTTAGTATGCTTTTGGTGTCATTGCCATATTTGGCTTTATACAATTTTTAGAAGGTAAATTTATCACACCAAAAATAACCGGATATAAGGTGAGTATTAATGCTTTTATGGCCATATTATCGCTTATCGTGTTTTCAATGCTTTGGGGAATTGAAGGTATGATTGTGGCATTGCCAATTACGGCGACCTTAAAAATAATTTTCGACAATACGCCGGAATACAACGCTTATGGTTTTTTATTATGTGAGCCTGTAGATAAGCACTTGCACAGTTCTGTTAGAAATAGACTAAAGTTATGGAGAAAAATAAGAAAAATGAAACAGATATAATTGATAAGTGTTTGTTTTAAACAATTTAAATAACAAATAAACAGTCGTTTATAACAAACCCTTCACTACATTTACACGTTAGCCTTTTAATGAAAGTTAGCACATTTTCATATGAAACTATTCTTAAAATTTGATTTTAATACCGTTAGTAAAAAAGTATTAGAGTCTAAGTTTAATAAGCTAAACTTAGACTATGAAATTTTAGGTTTTGGTGAGGTCGAGATCTTAAAAAAATTGACGACAGAGCAATACCTTGAGTTAAATGTTTCTTTAAACGAATATGGTATTGAAATAGTAGAAAGCCAGAAGAGTATTTTGGTTCAAAAAATTAAAGACATCATAATAGATATGGTTTTTAATGAAGACACTAAAGTGAACGTGAAAAGTTCGGTGTATTTGTCTGAAAAATTGGGACACAGTTACGGTTATCTTTCCAATTTGTTTTCAGAAATCACGTATTCGTCCATAGAAAACTTTATGATTATTCAAAAAATTGAATATTCAAAACAACTGCTGTTAAATACAGAATTAAATTTAACAGAAATAGCATTTAAGCTAGATTATTCTAGTGTTGCACATTTAAGTACCCAGTTTAAAAACACAACGGGTATAACACCATCTACTTTTCAACGGATTATTTTTAAAAGAAGGCAAATTGCCCAGCAAAAACCGAACTAGATTATGCAAACCGATTTCATGCATATAATTCTTGCAGATGATGATGAAGACGACATTCTTTTTTTTACGGATGCTTTTGATGAATTAAAAATCAATATAAAAGTGAATACGTTCAAAGATGGTGAAGAGCTTATGAATTATTTAAATAAGGATGAAGCGGTTATGCCAAACGTCCTTTTTCTTGATTTAAATATGCCAAAAAAAACCGGAATAGAATGTTTAGCAGAAATTAAAGCTAGTCAAAAAATGTGTGGAATTGCCATTGCCATTTATTCTACATCAGCTTCGGAAGAGGATATTGAAAAAACGTTTGTGCTGGGGGCAAATATTTATATAAAGAAACCGGGTGACTTTAAAAAACTTAAAAAAGTACTTTCAGAAGTGGTATCTATTAATTGGCAATATCATACCAATGCTTTAAATAAGGACAACTTTCTATTACGATTTTAATGAAAAAGAAATATTTAGTTCAATCGACATCATTTTTAAGAGTCATTCTTTTATTGAGTTTGTTTGTTATTCTTTTAATAGGAGGTTTTACATATAGACATATTTTTAATTTGACAGATTCTACAGAAGAAGTTATTAAAACCTATAAAGTTAATTTTGAATTAGAGCAATTAATTTCTTATTTAAGAGATACAGAAAGTGGATATAGAAATTATATAACAACAAAAGACACTACTTATTTAATTCCTTATTTAAATGCCAATGAAAAAGTCAATGCTTCTTTTTTAAAGTTAAAAAATCTTATAAAAGTAAATTCTGAACAACAGGAAAACTTAAAGGTTTTAAATATATTAACCGATAGCCTTTTTTCTAACTTTTCTAAAACGAATGTTTTTGTTAAAAATAATAAAACAAATACCGAAGCATTTAAAACGCTTTATTTTAAAGAAAAAATAATTATAGACAGTATCAGGCGTCAGTCTAATGTTATGTTTGAATTAGAAAACAAACTACTTAATATTCGGCAAAGAGAATATCAAAGTGATTTACAATTCACACCTTTATTTTTCTATTCAGTTTTGCTAGTGACACTTATATTAATAATTATAGCCTATACTAAGATTAGTAGTGACTTAAAAGACATAAAAGCAAAAAACGACCAATTATTAATCTTTAGGGAATCCACAAATCAATCTGAAATTATTGGTAAACATGGTAATTGGATTTGGCATATAGATTCTAATAAGTTTGCTTATTCAGATAATCTGTATCGACTTTTAGGTGAAGAACCACAATCTTTTGAGGCTACCTTTGATAATTTTTTAAAATTTGTACACCCTGAAGATGAGGAAAAATTAACTGAAGATTTAGATAAAATGATTGCTTTTGAAGAGTTGCCCATTACAAACTATCGGATTATTCAAAAAAATGGTTCGATAAAATATCTAAAAGTGTATGCAAAATCTTTTTATAGCGGGAACGGACAAAAAAGATTAATAGGTAATACCAGTGATGTTTCTGATGAGATAGAAAGTATCTTAGCCCTTGAAGAGCATAATTTAGAACTCGAACGCAATAATAAAGAACTTTCTGCTTTTAACTATGCAGCTAGTCATGATTTGCAGGAACCTTTGCGGAAAATACAAACTTTTATTTCTAGGTTAGAAGAAAAGGAAGGCAATAAATTTTCAGATTCTGGTCGTCAGTATTTAGAGCGTATTAAATCAGCAGCTACAAGGATGCGATTATTAATAGATGATTTGCTTCAGTTTTCAAGAACGAATAAGCCTGATAAGGAATTTATTAGTTCAGATTTAAATGATCTTTTTGAAAATTCAAAACAAGATGTGGCTGAAATTATTTTAGAAAAAAAAGCCCAAATTACATGCGATACCTTGCCGAAAGCAACGGTAATTGTATTTCAGATACAGCAATTATTTTCAAATTTATTGAGTAATTCTTTAAAATACAGCCAGAAAGAAAGGGTGCCAATTATTAAAATAAACTATTCAAAGGTGAAAGCAAATGAGGAGCCTGATTTAATAAAAGCATCTAAAAGTTTTTACCATAAAATTACGTTTAAAGATAATGGTATTGGTTTTGAACAGAAATATGCAGATCAAATATTCCAATTATTTAGTAGACTTCATAATAAAAAAGAATATTCTGGTACTGGTGTAGGGCTTTCAATTTGCAAAAAAATTGTTGATAATCATCAAGGATTTATTTTTGCCAAAGGCGAAATTAATGTTGGTGCTATATTTAATGTGTATTTACCTGTTTCCTAGGCTATAAATAAAGCTGTATTACATTATAATCACTTCATTTTATAAAGATGTAAGACAAGATATTGAAATTTTACAATCTTATTCCAAAATACTGTAACATAAAACCCTTCTTTCTGCATCACCTTTGTTGTATTCTTATATTAATACATAGGACTATGAAATCATGAACAAATTAATGTTTGCATCCGAGGATAAAGCAATAAATAAATTATTCACTAATACAATGACAGTAAACTTAGAAAACAATACAACTCAAGGTTATAAATGGATTATAGAAACTGATTTGGGCGTTTTTACAGGGACTTGTCTGAGTATAGATGAGGTAAATGAAGAAATTGCTATGCTAAAGAACAACGCTAAGATTCTTAAAAAGAACATTATTCCAACATTTTTAACAATACCGTCTTTAACAAATAATAATGAAGAAGATAAAATTTGTTCATGGAATCTAACAACTAATGATAGTCATGCATCAGGTATATCAACAAGTTTAAAAGAAGCGAAACGAGTAGTAAATTCATTTGGGTCTACAGAGGTTTTAAAATACAATATTGTTGAATCTTTTAATACATCAAAATAATTATTAACCTTTAAAACATAACAAAATGAGAAGCATATTATATTTAATCGCAGTAGTCCTTGTAATTGGTTGGGCATTAGGATTTTTTGTCTACAGTGTAGGTGGATTAATACATATCTTATTAGTTCTAGCAGTCATAGCAATACTCTTAAGGCTCATAGGTGGTAAAAAAATTTAACAACAAAAATTAATTCAATAAATCATTAAAAATAAAACATTAAAAATTATGAAAATATTAAAAATTACAATTGCATTTTGCTCATTGGGCTTGCTATTTACATCATGTAAGAATGAAAAACAAGAAGCAGCCAAAGAAAATGTGGAAGTATTTACGAGCTACGTAGATTCGGTATCTAATCTCGAATTTACAGAGGCTAATTCAAATTGGAAAAATATTGAAAATGGGTACACTACTTATAGATATACTGCCAACGAAAACTTAAATAACCTTGAAGGTAGTGAACCACTAAAAAATGACATAGATGCTTCAACATTAAAGTTTGAAACATATAAAACAAATGTTATAGAAGCAGGTCGATATCAAGCCATGGTAGTTTTTAAAAATAATTTAAGAAGATCTCTTCTTGGAAAAAATTATAATAATGACGACATGAAGTTTGATTGGATTAACAAAGATAACATCTTAAGTGTGTATCAAAATTTTGTAGATACTATTAAGGCTAATAAGGATAATTATTCTCGTGAAGATTGGGATGAAATTAAATTGTTATACGAAGCAATCGACACAAGAAAAAACACGGTTGAAAATGAAGGTTTAACCAGTTCTGATAACAGAAAAATTGCAGGTTTAAAACTTGTATTTGCACCTATGTACACATTAAATAGAATGGGAGCAAAATCAGAAGAAAATTCAAATGCAAAAATATAGATTAATCAATTTTAAATAAAACAATAAGAACATGAAAAAAACAATAGTAACAGCCGTAATATTTTTAGTAGCAGGTTTTACAATGAATGCCCAAGATATCTCAAAAAATGCTTTAGGTTTACGATTAGGTGGTAACGATGGTTTTGGAGGAGAAATATCCTATCAGGTACGCTTAAGTACTAGTAATAGATTAGAATTGGATTTAGGTTGGAGAGATGGTAAGAACTATGACGGCTTTAAGATTGCTGGTTTATACCAATGGGTTATGCCAATAGAAAATCAATTTAATTGGTATGTTGGTCTTGGTGGGGGATTAGGATCATATGGGTATAATGACAATAATATTAACAATGGTAACGATTACACTGATACTTTTGTATTTGCTGCTGGTGATATAGGGATAGAATATAATTTTGATATCCCGTTATTAATTTCACTAGACTTTAGACCAGAAATAGCTTTTGGCGATGAACGTTATGATAATAACGATTTAGGTTTAGATATTGCATTGGGTTTAAGATATCAGTTTTAACATAAAAAAAATGTAATAATTTTATTACCCCATAGTTCCAATGAACTGTGGGGTTTTTGTTTTCAGTTGGTTTAGATAAAACCGGATGAGTCTCACTTTTTTATTCACCATAATATCTTACAACTAGTGCAACTTTAATTATTGATTGTTTTGTTTATTATGATTTTAAAATGTGATTTAATAGTAATTCTATATTAGGCAGAGTAGGCCAGAATAAAAATATTTATTCTTTAATTTATAGTTACCGAATTTGGATTCTTTGAGTTGCTAATTTTTAAATATTATTCCACGCCACCCATGTAGGCTAAAACCTTACTTGCGGCAACAGATCCCATTTTTAAAGCTTTATTTATATCTCGCGATTTAAAGAATTCAATGGTAAATGCAGCTTGAAATGCGTCTCCGCAACCTGTAGTGTCAACAATTCCTTCAACTTCAATGGCTTTATGGCTATAAGATGTGTTATTGTTAAAGGCAACACTTCCATTCGCGCCAAGGGTAGCGACAATTAATTTACCTTTTTCCTCTGCCAGTGTTTTTAAATCATATAACATATCTTCTTTTGCACTAAGAAAAGTAATATCGATCTTTTCTATCATATTTTCAATTACATCAAGAGTGAAATAATCCAAAAAATCTATAACTACTATTTGACTATTGTTTCTTCTTTTTAATAAATCCTCTAAGTTAGGATCTCCAGCAGGCATTGCAATAATGTCACTTTTTTCAACTTGTTTCCAATCAGTGTCAGTTAGACGAAAAGCATCAAAAGCACCTCCATTCCAGCTATCCTTTTTAAAATATCGATCTCCTTTTTTATTAATAAATATTTTATTCGAGGCTGTCGGCTTATCTATTCGGTATATACGGGATTGGTCTATTTGGTTTTTATCAAGGTGCTGTACTATGAGCGTGCCAAAATCATCATTCCCTATGGCACCAATAACTGAAACGTCTTTAATTCCAGATATTTTACACTGAGTTGCAAAATTTAAAGAATTGCCACCCACATAAACTTTACCTTGCTCTGGAAAAAAGTCGACACAAAAAGAGGTTAATGCAGTAATTTTTATTTTTAAGTATTTCATATTAATATAAATAGCGATTGTGTTTCATAATGAAACTTTATGGTTACTTAAATAATTTTAGCCTATTGAGGAAATCAAATTTTTTAATTTATGATAAAATTAAAGATACTATAAATCTTTAATTTACTATTTTTAGCCCATTATATTATTTTAGTATAAGTCATTCATTATAAATTATTTAACAACATAATTATTAATAGGGGGAATGCTATGTATTTTAATATAAGTTGAAACCAACTTCTACATTAAAATGCAAATAAACAATAGTGATTTTAAAAAAAAATGGTTTTTATCGATTATTTAAGTATTTCATCCTATATTAGTGCCTTTACACCAAAAATCAAACATTATAATACACATGCATAGATTCAAAATCTTTAGAAAACCAACTTTTTTAATTTTTGCATCTTTTTTACTCACCTTAAGTGTAGTTAGATCTGTAACTGCTCCTGATGAAGTAACAGAAGTTTCAACTAATAAAATTGTTGAAACTCCAGTGAATCAAAATGTGATTAAAAAATATAAAGGGCATCAGCAAAAATTGAATAATGCGCTTGCTGTATATTTTAAGAAGGCCATAGCGTCAGGTGATATTGTAGGCGCAGGAGTGAGCGTTGTTAAAGGTGATTCTATTGTAATCTCTGAGGGGTTTGGTAAACGGAATATTAAATTTAATGATAACATTGACGAAGAAACCGTATTTCGACTTGGATCTCTATCTAAAGGGTTTGCAGGAGTTTTGGCGGCCAGATTAAAAAGTGAAGGTGTATTGGATTGGACTGATAAAGTTAGTGATTATATCCCAGAATTTCAATTGGGAGACAGCATTAATACCAATAAAATTACACTTGCCAATATTTTATCGCAAACTTCGGGAGCGCCTTACCATAGTTATACCAATCTTATCGAAGCTGGATTACCATTAACCGAAATTGCTAAGCGCTTTAAAGCAGTAGCTCCAATTAGTAAACCTGGTGAGCTTTATAGCTATCAAAATGCTATGTTTGCTCTTAGTAGTGAGATGATGCAAAAAGCAACCCATCAAGATATTAGGACCTTGTTGAACGATAGGTTTTTTAAACCTTTGGAAATGAATACGATTTCAATGGATTATCAAACTTTAGAACATACCAAAAATGTTGCTTTACCACATTTTAAAAGTCGTAATAGATGGAAAACATTAAACCTTAACAATCATTATTACAATGCCGTTGCTGCAGGCGGTATCAATGCCAGTGCACTTGATATGGCCAAATGGATGCGATTATTACTGGGTCATCGCTCAGAATTAATAGAAAAATCTGCTCTAGTTCAAGCTTTTAATCCATTTGTAGAAATTAAAGGTCACAGCAAATATTACCAGCGATGGCCAGGACATGCGAGTTCTTATTATGGCTTTGGATGGAGGATCCATAAATTCGCAGAAAATGATGAACAAAAAACCATGTTACATCATGGTGGAAGTGTTAACAATTACAGAAATGAAATTGCGGTCTATCCTGATTCCGATTTGGGTATTTGTGTTCTTCTAAATAATAATTCTAAACTAGCAAGAACAGTGATTCCTGATATCTACAAAATTGTGAATGAGGTTTTTGACGAGGCCAATTCTAAAGCGCTACATAGCATCGTGTCGAAGTAATCTTGACATTTTTTGGAGCCTTATAATTTTACGTTTAACATTGTACGAGACCTAATTGCCGAGCTGTTTAGGCAAGCTTTTAATTAAATGTATTTCTTCGTTCTTTTATACGAGCCGATATGGTCTTATATACTTCTTTATTGTTAGGAGCGTTTATTTTTCCATAATATCATTAATATAAATGGATCGGTATTTTTCCGGATATTCAAATTGTACAGGATGAGTAGCATTTTCAAATAAATACCATTTTTTTGGGGCCTTAATTGAATCAAAACACGCTTTGGCTAAAGTAGTTTCAGTAAAATGGTCGTTGTCTCCCTGCAGAATATATACTGGCACCTTCCATTCAGGTATATCGCGCATTAGATTAACATTAAAGCAAGTTGGCCATAATATTTTATATGCTAGGTAAACTTGTTCTGGGTTATTAATCATTGGTGCTAATTTTTCGCTAAAGGTAAGGCCGTTATCCAATAACATTTGTTTTATAAAATTGAATCCAATGTTTAAGTGAGGTGGTGCATATTTTACAACAATCATACCTTGAATATCACAAGTATGTGCCATTTCTACATTTGATTTGTTAGGATATGGCGGTCTTCCAATACGTTTCAATTGATTTATTGAAATAGTATCATTTTGTTTTTGGGCCTCTGCCATTACAAAATCGTACGTAAGTTGTTCTGATATTGGTTGGTTGGCCATCTTACCAATACCAATATAAGCGTGGAATAATTCGGGTTTTTTCTGAACCATAAATGCACTTACTGTTGTACCTCAAGATGTTCCCCCAATATGTATTTTATCTTTTTTAAATGTCTTCTTTAGGTGGTTTACAACTTCCAAACCATCGTCAATGATTTGATTTAAGGAAATGGTAGAGTCCAGTAAACTATTATTATAAGCAAGTCCAGAACCTCTTTGTTCCCAATAGCACACCGTGAAAAGGTCTTCTAGATCAAATCCAACAATTTTTGAAATTGCCGGAGTAATAGGACTTCAGGGGCCACCATGCACCTGCAATAACAAAGGATTGTTTACATCCTTGCCCCTAATCGTTATTCTTTGAGGAGCCCCGTTTATCACCATATCTTCATGCATGGTAATACTATTAGGAAGAATGTCCCCATGCTCATCAAGAAATGGCTCTTCAACCCTAGAACTGTTGATTTTTATAATTAGAAGAATAATTAAAATCAAACCAATAATGCGACTTAGGAGAATGAGTAGCCATTTTCCAATTTTTCTTAAAATTTTCATATTCTCATCCTAACTTATATGAGATTTATATTACCGCCAACATTTGGATATAGATAATTGACTATATATACATGACATCACTAAGAAAGTAAAACTTATATTTTAATAAATTAATAGATTGGTTAATTGCGTTGATGTCAGTTGTTTTTGGTTGGACTATTTGATAACAAAAACCATACGGTTATTTCAAAAGATATTGGTATTTATTCCTTCAAATAAATTAATTATTATTTGTAGTTTTATCATTCATTTTATTACGAAAAATATGCGCATTCTTTTAGTTGCTTTAATAATTTTATTTATACTTTTTGGGTGTAAGAATGATGTTAAACAAGAATATATAAGTCAGAATGATGATGTATTTACATCCACCAAAGAAATTCCTGACAGCCATTTTTTAGGAGATAACAATTGCAAAGAATGCCATGAACAAGAGTTTGAAGATTGGCAAGGGTCGCATCATGATAAAGCGATGCAATTAGCGGATAGTCTTTCTGTGTTAGCTGATTTTAATGACAAAATATTCACTAGCCAAGGTGTTACCTCTCACTTTTTTAAAAAAGATTCAGATTTTTATGTCAACACTGAAGGACCCGAAGGCAATTATCATGATTACAAGATTGTTTACACATTTGGAATAACGCCTCTTCAGCAATATATTGTAAAATTTCCAAATGGCCATTTTCAATGTTTAAGAACTGCTTGGGATACGGTTAAAAACAAATGGTTTGACTTATACCCAGATTTTAAAGTGGTCCATTCAGAATGGCTACATTGGTCTCGCGGTGGTTTAAACTGGAATAATATGTGTGCAGATTGCCATTCAACCAATGTAAGAAAGAATTACGACCAAGAAACACATAGTTACAACACGAAGTACGCCATAATTAATGTAAACTGCGAAGCATGCCACGGTCCAGGGAAACAACATGTAGAAGATGTAAAGCGATTAGGAGAAGACTATACGTCTACTGGAACTATGCAAATGACTCTCAATACAACACCTAAAGAGATAGTTGACCAATGCGCTAGGTGTCATATGCGACGGGAACAATTTTCTGAAGTCTTTAATTTTGAGGGTACTATGTTGGACCACTATTTTCCTCAATTAATAGAAGAACCTATTTATTATCCAGACGGTCAAATTTTGGATGAAGATTACGTGTATGGGTCCTTTATTCAAAGTAAAATGTACAAGAATAATATTGCTTGTAATAATTGCCATGATTCACATTCTCTAAAATTACGATTTGACGGTAATACCTTATGTGCGCAGTGCCACATTAAAGAAAACTATGATACGCCAGAGCACCACTTTCATAAAATGGATACTGAAGCCGCCATGTGTATAAACTGCCATATGACAGGTAGATATTATATGGGAAATGATTTTAGACGTGACCATAGCTTTAGAGTTCCCAGACCAGATTTAAGTTTAAAATACGGAACGCCAAACGCGTGCTCAGGATGCCATAAAGATAAAGATGATGCATGGGCTTGGAAAGAATTTAAAAATTTATTTGGAGCAGTAGATTCTATACATTTTTCTGATAAACTTGTTCCTGGAATTACAGGACAGCCACATGCCGATATAGGATTAATAGAGCTTATAAATGACACGACGCAGGTGGACATGGCAAGAGCATCGGCAGTTAAAGCCTTATCTAATTACAATGCACAAAATTTTATTAATGAGTATTTATCATGGTTGAATGATGAATCACCCTTAGTTAGGGCGGCAACTTTAGATGTTTTAAGTAATATTAATAATACAGATTATGTTAATTCATTTTTACCGCTTTTAAAAGATCCTAAACGGAGTGTGAGAATTAAAGCATTTTATGCGTTAGGGAATTTAAATGAAGCGCAGGTACCTGAGGACTATAAAGTTGTTTATCAAAAAGTAAAGAAAGAATTTTTTATACATGTAAAAAACAACTCAGATTTTGTTGGAGGTCGGATTAAAAGAGCTAATTACTACTTAAAACAAGGTAATATTGAGAAAGGAATCGAAGGTTATGAAAGTGCTTTGGAAATTGACAACATTAATAATCAGGCCCGGTTTACGCTAGCCAATTTGTACTATAACCATAAAGATTACAGCAAAGCTGAAGAGGCCTTTAAAACGGTTATAAAACAAGAGCCTGAATTTGGACCAACTTATTATTCTCTAGGATTGTTTTATGCAGAATTAAACAGAACTGATGAAGCTATAGAGCAATTAGAAAAGGCTGTTGAAAAAATGCCAGATAATATTAGGGTTTATTATAATTTAAGCTTGCTTTATGATAGTAAGGAAGATCAGAATAATTCTGAGAAGACGTTAATAAAAGGATTAAAAATTGATGGTAAAAATGAAAGTATCTTATACGCCTTAGCGTATCATTATTCTAAATACGACCAAGTAGAGAAAGCTAAAAATATTTTAATAAAATTAGTTCAGTTATATCCAAACAACGTCCAATATGCTAATTTTTTACAACAATTAAATTCAAAGGGTTGATATAATTAATTCTACATTTTTTCTATTAGTTTTATACAACGTAGAATCTAAAAATTTGTTTCAAAGTATATAAAACGTTCAAAAATTTACCCGTTGAGGTCAGTGGAACCTTCAACATAAAACGTTGAAGATTTTATTTTCAAGTTTGATTTTCAAAAAGCAACTTAAGCATTTGGTTTGAAATCAAAGCTATCTTATTCACAACAAAGTCCTTAACGTTATTGTTTATCAGGGATTTAATATTTTTTCTCTCTTTTATCGATACTGATTAAAGTCATTTCCTTTTTTTTTTGAATTTCATATTTTATAAAAATCAATTAATCTTTGAAATCATGAAATCTAAAGTGACCAAAAAAGGGATTAATCCATTCCAGATTTTAAAAAATAATCACCTTTTAAAATCTTCCGTATCCATACTACTTTCTTTAGCAGTTATTAATTTGTCTATTAGCTGTTCGTATTATAAAGTAAAAGATCTCACAACCTCTCAAGAGGATATTGAAATAAAAATAAACGATTTTAATCGAATGGGGTATTATGCCATTGTTCATTCTGGTGGCAACACATTTCATTTGGACAAAATTAAGATTGACCAAGAAAATAATGCATTAACTGGCATAGTTGATTCTCTGAGTTCAAAACACCTATACAAAAAAGCAAGAAGTGAAAATAGTACTAATCGTTTTAAAAAGGAAAAGCAAGACCCAATAAGTGAAATTCACATTAATTTAAAAAAAGCCATATATCCTAACATTGGAAATGAAGTTACTATTCAAATGGAAGATATTTATTCTGTTTCTTTAAATAAGAGAGATGGACTAGCTGAATTTGCAGTAGGAATGTTAGGATTAGCTGGGGTGCTTTTTGGCATATTTCTTATAATTTTAGCAACTAAAAGCTCTTGCCCATTTGTTTATGTTAAAACAGGTGATACCTATCAATTTGTAGGAGAACTTTACCCGGGTGTTCTTACTGAAAATATGCAAAGAGATGATTATATACCCTTAGGAAGATACAATGATTCAAAACAAGCCTATTCAATAAATGTCACCAATGAGTTAAAAGAAATTCAGTATACCGATTTACTCGAATTAATAGTTGTAGATCATCCTAAATCTATTGAGGTTTTATTGGATGATACAGGACGGTTACATACGTTTTCAAATCTTCAACAGCCTAATAGAGTTGTCATAGATGATATTGAACAAAATATAAGCATATTAAATACTAAAGATGGCGTTTCTTATGCTTTTAATAATATAACAGAATGGGATGATAACAAACGGCATGCAACCATAGAATTTGAAACACCAAATACAAATACTGATGCTAAATTATATTTAACTGCGAAGAACTCCATGTGGTTAGATTATATATTTGGAAAGTTTAATGAACAGTTTGGGTCTTATTATCAGGAATTTCAAGCACAACAACAAAAAAAGACTAAGCAACAAAGTGAGAAATGGATTAATGAACAACATATTCCATTATCAGTTTATGTAGAAACAGCGAAAGGGTGGGAATTAGTTAAGGAGATTAATACAGTAGGTCCCTTAGCATATAGAAACCTTGTTGTCCCCATCGATTCAAAATTTATTAAAAAAGATAAGCTAAGAGTAAAATTAGAAACAGGATTTATGTTTTGGGAAGTGGACTATGTTAGTATTGATTTTTCAAAAAACGCACCTCTTAATATAAATTATATATCACCTGATGAAGCAATAGATCAAAACAATCAAGTGGTTACTAAGCTGCTTTCAAGCGAGGATAAGGTTTACTTAACGCAAACAAAAATAGGGGATAAAGTAACTGTAAATTATAATCTCAAGAGTGTTAGTACAACTGACTCGCATTCAGTTTTTTTAAAAAACAGAGGATACTACAATTATATCAGAGAATTTAAAGGAGAACCAAATCTTGAATCTTTAAAAGTATTCAAGGAGGCAGGTAGTTTTACCGATTTTTCTAAATTGGAATATTACGCTATAATGGATGTTCAAAATAGTGAATATATTGCTTTGAGGGAATGAATAATGCAACTTTAAAAATAGATAATTCTAATCGTGTTAATATCAGCGAAAGTATAATCAATTCTAGCACTTCTAATGGTAAGTTCATCTCAGGTGTTCCATTGTTCTATTTGAGAATAAGTATGCGGTTAAGATTACTGCGATTGATTGCAACTAGCTATTTTAACCCCATTGATTGGATAAATGCGCTTAAATATCTCATATCATTACGAAAGAATGTGTTGGGTACACCCAAGATAAGAAAGTTGGTTAAATTAAATAATAAATACTATATGGGTATTTATACTCCAGCCTGGTTTTCCAAGGATTTTGATCAATTTATATATTCACACCTAAATGATTTTAAGTCTTTAAAAAAAAGCATTCATAGATTTAATATGGTCTTTATTTCAGTAACAAATAGGTGTCCATTGCAATGTGAGCATTGTTATGACTGGAATAATATAAATAATGAAGGTAAAAAACACACTATTAATTTATTAGGTATTATTGAAAAACTCCAAGAATTAGGTGTAGGTCATATTCACTTTCTTGGAGGAGAACCTTTATTGGAATATAAAAAAATTATTGAGGTGGTAAAATCTAGAAAAATAGGTTCTGATTTTTGGATTACTACTTCTGGATTCTCACTTAGTGAATCAAAAGCAAATCAACTAAAGTCGGCTGGTGTTTCTGGTATAATTATAAGCTTAGATCATTATATCCCCGAAAAGCATAACAAATTTAGAAATCACAAAGATGCATTCCATTGGGTTGAATTAGCTGTAAAAAACGCCATTAATGCAAAATTAATTGTGGCATTATCTATTTGTGTTACAAAGGAATTTATGACCGATTCCAGTTTAGAACAATATATGCAAACAGCAAAATCATTCGGTGTTATGTTTGTTCAGTTTTTAGAGCCAAAACCCGTTGGACATTATAACAGTAAAGATGTTTTATTAAACGAGAACCATGTTGCAGAATTAGAAAAATTCTTTTTAACCTATAATTTTACAAGTGCATACAAGGATTATCCAATTATTATTTATCCAGGATATCATCAGAGGAGAGAAGGGTGCATGTCGTCTGGTAAAAAATCGATTTATATTGATGCTGAAGGAAATATTAACCCATGTCCGTTTTGTCATAAATCTTTTGGTAAAGTTTTAGATCATGGTTTAAATCTTAAATTAGATAGGCTAGTAGCTCGGGGATGTGTTTAGTAACATTAACTATATATGTGCATGCAGGCACTATTTATTCTGAAAATTTAATGAGTATAAAAATGCAGACATGGCTCTTAACAACTGCTGGAGAGGTTTTTTACAATGCTAATTGATACATATTAATATTTTAAATACATTACTTATAACAGATATATTCTTTAGGGAATGACTGATTTATATCATTGCGCTTAGTTGTTTTTTTAGATATTTTCAAAAATATAAATACGACCGTTATGAAAGTATTTTATTATATGTTTTTCTTAATGTTTTTGTTTAGTTGTTCGTCAACAAGATTGGTGGATAGCTGGGTTAACAATAAGTACAATAATTATAAACCTAAAAAAGTTTTAGTTGTTGGTTTAACAGATAATTTAACTGCACGAAAAATATTTGAAGAGAAGCTAGCGTTAGCCCTAAAAAATAGAAATATAAATGCCATTGAGAGCTATGATGTCTTTGAAAATAAATTCACTAGCAAAAAACAAACCGAAGATAGTATTCAAAAAGAAGTTAAAAGACTTAAGGTAAATGGATTTGATGCCATTTTGATTTCAGCTGTTAAAGGCGTCGATGAAAAAAAAGCTTATTACGCAGATATCTATAGAAGAGATTACTATTTAAGAAGTTTTGGCCCTTATTATTATGTATTTCAAAACGTGTATTTTGATCCAGGCTATTATGAGAAATATAATGTTTATAACGTAGAGGCTACGTTATATGATTTAAATGAATATGAGGATAAATCTTTGGTTTGGGCCGCTTCTTATAAAATTGTTGATCCACAAAAAATTAATAAAACAGTTAATAGTTATATAAAAGCGATTATATCCTCATTAGAAAAAGAAGCAATAATTTTTTCAATTAATAAAAGGTAGAAATGAAGGTGCTAGTTTACAGTTCAAAAGATTTTGAAATTCCGTATTTGGAAGACGCCAATAAACGTAAACATGATATATCGTTTATAAATGCTGCATTATCATCTGAAACAGCTATGAAAGCCGTTGGTTATCATGCTATCTCTGTATTTTCTAGTGATAATGTATCTAATATAGTTTTGGAAAAACTTAAGGGGTTTGGTGTGAAATATATTACACTAAGATCTGTTGGACATGATAATGTTAATCTGTTTACTGCGCAAAGTTTAGGCATAAAGGTTGCTAATGTACCAGCATATTCTCCTTATGCAATTGCCGAGCATGCGATTGCTATTCTACAGGCATTAAATAGAAAATTACTATTATCAAATCAGCGAGTAAAACAATTTAATTTTGATTTAAATAATTTAATTGGTTTTGATTTAAATAATAAAACAGTTGGAATACTAGGTACCGGTAGAATAGGTTCTGTAATGACCAAAATTATGCACGGTTTTAGTTGTAATTTGTTGGGTTTTGATATTTTGGAAAATAAAAAGTTAACAATTGATTACCAATTGAAATACGTTACAATTAAAGAACTATGTAAAGAATCGGATATTATTTCGGTTCATTTGCCTTTAAATACAGAAACGCATCATTTAATAGATAATACATTAATAGATTTAATGAAACCCAATGTTGTATTAATTAATACTGCAAGAGGCGCTATAATAAATACAAAGGACATTATTGATGCTTTGGTAAATGAGCGCATTTCAGGACTGGCAATGGATGTTTATGAGCATGAGACCAATATGTTTTTTAAAGATTATTCTCAAAAAATTCCAAAGGACGATATGCTTATAAAACTTAATGCACTGCCAAATGTTCTTATTACAGGACATCATGCATTTTTAACAGATGAAGCACTTACTAAAATTGCAGAAACAACCATTTATAATTTAGATTGCTGGAGAGATAATATTGAAACAGAAAATGAACTTCATTTTAATATATCCAATAAAAAGGAAATTAATATTAGTCATTGAACAGACCGGATAATTGCCAATTATCTGGTCTGTTTTTTTTGTTTTAAAAACTAAAAATGCAATATGATTAAGTAGTCATCTCATCTTTTGTCCTTTTTTCAACAAATTTTTCAATAATATCAGGCACTTTTTCAAATGCAGCTGCGAGCCCATGAATTTTTCCAGCTTCAATAAAAGAAATTTCTTCACCTTTAGTAACTAGAAATCCAATAGGTTCTATTCCAACTCCAGCGCCAGCACCTAATCCTTGACCCTTTCGAGTTTTAGATTTTGTCTCAATTCCTTCCCCTCCGCCAGATCCAAATCCCATTCCAACTTTTATTACAGGGACACATTTAAATTGTCCTAGTTCAAATTGTTCACCAATAACAGTATCTGTTTTAGCTTCTGTTTTTATAAAGTCAGTAACCTTACTTAACAATTCTTCAAAATGTAAATCCATAATTTTAAAAATTTAAAAGTTTATATATGATGTTATGATATTTATTGGTTTGTTTTTTATTAGAAGTATCAGTTGATTTCGTCCTTGGAAATTAATATAAAAACTGTCTTTATTGTAATTTATTAATATAAATAATGGATATAATTTGGCATTTAATATATAGTCGCTAGTATCTAAATCTATAAATATTCGTTTTATTTTAAATGTTTTTATTACTCGGATAATTCGGCTTATTGAAGGATGCTTTATTGATTTTTCGAAATGGTGATTCTTTGTTCTATTATGGTTATTTAAATGCTTTTTTTTCAATGGATATATAAAAAAGTTAAATAATAACACTTTCATTCTTATCCTAAATATATAATCATCATGTTTTTCAAAATCAGCTTTAATTAGTCCTTTTAATTGGACGTAATATTGGTTGGATACTGTATCGATTAAAATCACGATTGGCACAAATAATAATGAAACTATTAGAATGAAAATTGTAATAAGAACAAAAAGTAGAACCATGGTTATCGTTTATATTAAAAAAATATATATTCTCATTTTAGATAATTATTTTGCTCAAAGAGATTTAAAAATTATATCGTTACCGGTTTAAATATTGACCATAAATATCCTCCAGAGCAACTTTTTTTCCCGAAGAATCAATTACAGTTAAATCATATCTTATCTTAATTTTTGTGCCAATAGGAGCATAATAATAAATAATCCAGGCATCTGCTTCTTTAGTGCCTATACAGCCATTAGAATAGGCTTTTTCTAGGGTTATAGGGTTCGTTGTTGGATGAATTAGTTGCCCATTTCTTACGCCATCAATTTCAGTTTCAATAAATGGAATTTGTGGCATAGCTGTTACCTTATTATCATCTCTTGTTGTAACAAAATATTGATGACCATTAACAGGATTATAAAAATCGGGGTTTTTAACATATTTTACAATATACCCACTGCCAGTTTTTGTTTTTAAATCAATAATTCTATTGGCCATTTTAAGGAATTTCTTTTTAGGTTGACCTACTCTAATTGGAAATTTGTAAAGTACCGTTGAATCTTCAATGATGCGAAGCTTATATTCTGGAATATTAATATCGATATAGGTATTATTAAATGATTTAAGAATTTTTTCTGCTATTCCAGTATCTGGTAAATTTATAGAATCTCCCTTTTTTAACACTGTCATATTTTTTTGATTATATATGAAGGACCCTCGTGATTTCATAATATAATAATCGGTATTTTTTAGCGTATCTATAATCCATGGGTTTGCTCTAACTAATAGATGTTCGCTTAATTTATAAGGTGTTAAAGAATCATATTTTTCAATCATTGAGTCTAAAAACTGAAAATAGTTTCCAATAGTAATAGGCTTGTCAATCAGAATTGATTTTAATTTGGAATTTTTAACTAAGTCAATATTGTTAATATTGGAAGATGTAATAGGAAAATTTTGATCTTTTGAATAGTGAATTTTGATTAAAACTAACAAGATAATCAACAAAAAAAAAGAGGGACTAAATTTTGATAACATCTTGTTAGTTTTGTGTATTAATTATGTATCAGTTCTTTTAAAATAGTGTCTTTATCTAATTTTTTAGTACAGAAAAACCAATCTTCACATGTTAATCCATTTTTGATTGTCATACGTTCTTCTGCCAAGCCACAAGACACAGCAGGAGAAACAATGACATCGTCACCTGGATTCCAATCGGCTGGTGTTGCTACTGCAAATTTATCAGATGTTTGCATGGCAATTAAAGCTCTGTAAATCTCATCGAAATTTCTTCCTAAACTTAAAGGATAATAAATTAAGGCTCTTATTATTCCTTTTGGATCTATAAAGAATACGGCTCTTACAGCCTGTGTTTTACTTTCGCCTGGTTGAATCATGCCATATTTTTTCGCTATTTCCATAGTAATATCTTCGATTAAAGGAAATTTCACTTCGGTATTTTTCATTCCTTTAAACTTAATTTTCTCTTTAATTGTTCTTAACCAGGCAATGTGGCTGTAGAGACCATCAATAGAAAGTCCTATCAATTTACAATTTGCTTTATCAAACGTATTTTCTAAACTCGCAAACGTTATAAACTCAGAAGTACAGACTGGAGTGAAATCTGCAGGGTGACTAAATAAAATCACCCATTTGCCTTTGTAATCTGAAGGGAAATTAATATCACCTTGAGTTGTTACTGCTTTAAATTCGGGTGCTTTATCTCCAATTCTTGGAATTGATATTATTTTTTCTTGTTCATGTTGTGTTTCCATTTGTTTTTTGTTTTGAGTTACTGATTAAAGCGTATATGATTTCGCTTTCTTAATAAAACTATTTTTTTCGCCAAAGGGTGGGTATCCAATTTTTGAGAGTGTTTTTTTAACGAGATCAACATCTTTCGATGTTTCATGTTCAAATGTTACAGTGGCATATTGTCGCTTAACTGATATGTTGGATATGTGTTTTTGTTTAATGAGATTATTAATAATGACATCTTCACAATATTCACATTTTAAGTTATGAATATATAAAGTAGTTTTCATGGAATATTTTTATTTACGTGATTAAAGGTATGTTTTGACAAAAAAAACGGAAATGATAACTATCAGTATGCAGTAGCTTTTATTGACATTAGATTTTAGTTTTTATTCAAAATTTGAATTGCCTGCTAGTTCTTTTTTAGCGACTTTATAACCAATATTGAAGATATCGTTTAGGTATTTTTTATCTAAAATCCCGTATTTATTCATTCCTTTTGGGGATATAACCAAATCGCAGTCTTTAAACTTTTCGATGTCCTCGTTAGCGGCTTTTATATGAAGAGCTCTAATCATTACATTATGGGAATGTTTTAAATCTGTGATTTTTATGGAATCAAAACTATTGACATAAATTCCAATGGTTTTATCACAAGTTGATTTTAATAATTCAACCGGGAAGTTATTAAGGACACCACCATCAACATAATATAATTTTTTAATTTTTACAGGAGCAAATACTCCAGGTAATGCTGCTGAGGCCAAAATCGGTTTAATTAATTTTCCAGAATCAAAAATTTTTAGCGTACCATCCAAAATATTTGTAGCTGTTAAGCTCAGATGTTTTTTCAGGAATGAAAAGTTATCATTTTTTAAGTAGGTCTTAAAGCCAGGATAGAATTTTTCAGGATCAATAAAACCTGGCTTATTTAAAGCATATTTTTTAATATCTAATATATTTATCTCTTCAAAAAACGTTAACATATCTTCCCACTGGTACCCATAGGCATAAAGCGCTCCTACAATAGCACCTGCGCTCGTGCCAGCAATGCGAGTTGGAAATATACCGTGTTCTTCAAGAGCCTTTATTGCTCCAATGTGGGCAGCACCACGCATACCGCCTCCTGATAGAACTAATCCAATAGCCATATTTATTAAAATTATCTCAAGAAATTACACGTAATTAATGAGTCTTACAATGATAGTTGTCAATGTTAAAGAAATTATAAACGACGTCTTTAAAAATATAAAAATTGATAATTCCTAATATATTATGTGGCTTTGTTTATAAAAAATCTTATAAGATCGGCAGTAGATACAATGCCCACTAATTTGTTGTTCTCAAGAATAGGAATGGCATGGTAATTACCTTGTGCTAAAACCTTGGCGACATCTTCAATAGTAGAACTTGTTGTTAAAAAAAATGGTTTTTGAGTCATGATATCTTTAACAGTCAATTCTTTATATATCTTGTTATCGTCTTTAATTCCAGCTCCTGAAATATTGTACATAAAATCTATTAAACTTACCATTCCTACTAAATGTTCATTTTTAACTACAGGAATGTGGTGATGAAAGTTCTTTTTCTCATAAATATGCTTTACGTCTATTAGATTTTGTTCTGGAGAAACATAAACCACATTTTTTGTCATTATGCTAGTAACTAAATGATTTTTCATTGGTTTATTTTTTTGATTTGAATACATATAAAAATAATGAATTAAGGAGTTTTTCTAAATGATTAAAATCATTTAGAACCTGTTTATTTAGTGATACATTTAATATAAGTCTAAGTTAAATGTTTGTACTATGAAACCTAAAACAATATTGGAGTTACTCACATTAAGTTCAAGTCTTTATTTTATAGCAAGAGACAATCAATTATTAGATAAAATAAATGAGCTTTCAGAAAAAAGCAAAGAGAATATCAATAAAGTGATGTCTGAAACTGAATTAGATGAAAACGGAAATGAACTAGAGTTTGTTGATAAAGTAATTTTAAAAGCTCATGAACTAAAAGAAGAGCTAAATGAAAAAATAGAAGAATTGGTTGCGACGTTCTACAAAAAAGTAAATATCGCTCATTTAGATGAAATTAAGGCTCTGAATATGAAACTTGAAAAGCTTGAAGCCACTGTTGCCTTACTCGAAGCGAGACTAAATAAATTGGAATCTTAAAGAATGGGAGTTATCACTGATATTGGAAAAAAATTTAAATCTATCTCTAGGTATAATGAAATACTAAGGGTACTACTTAAGTATGGCTTTGAAGATTTGGTCCATTATCTAGGGGAAAATAAGCAATATATATATATACAAAAATTTATTCCTAACTCTACGAGAAAGCGTGTTTCCAAATACAGTAAATGGGCTAAAATGCGATTGGTATGCGAAGAATTAGGTCCTACCTTTGTAAAATTTGGGCAAATATTAAGTAATAGGCCAGATTTGATTCCTTTAGAATTGACGTTTGAATTAGAAAAACTTCAAGACAATGTACCCCCAATGTCTGAAATAGTAGCAAAGGAAGTTGTAGAAACCGAGTTAAAAGATAAAGTAGAAAATTTATTTGCATGGTTTGAACCCATACCTTTTGCATCGGCGTCTATAGCGCAAGTACATAAAATTACATTGCACTCAGGTAAACGTGTTGCTTTAAAAATACAACGTGCCGGAATTTACGATATCATTATAGAGGACATTAAAGTAATGTATAAAATAGCTCATGTTTTAGAGAGAAGGATACCTTCTTTAAAAAGTTTTGACCCTATTGGATTAGTGAAAAATTTTGAAGATTCCATTTTAAAGGAACTCGATTTTATAAATGAATCTATTAACGTTCAAAGGTTTTATAACAATCTGGAAAAAGACCATTCGTTAGATCAATTTGCACAATCACCTAGAGTATATACAGATTATACAACCTCAAAAGTTTTAGCTTTAGAATTTATTTCAGGCATTAAAATAGATAGAATCAATGAGTTGACAACTAAAGAATTTGATACTAAAATTATTGCCAGAAGGCTAGCTATAAGTTATTTTAAACAAATTTTTGAATATGGTTTTTTCCATGCAGACCCACATCCTGGAAATTTATTAGTACTTCCCAACAGTCATATTTGTTATTTAGATTTTGGTATGATGGGAAGTATGTTGCCCAGAGATATTTCAATTTTTGGCAGGTTATTTATTGCTATTACCAATAAAGACATAAAAAAAATTATTAAGGCTCTACAACAACTTTCTAACAATGCTCCAATAAATGACATGAGAGCTTTAGAATTTGACATTAATGAATTTGTAGAAAAATATTATGTAAGAGATATTCATGAAAATGAAATGAGCACTATTTTAATAGAACTCAAAGATATTATCATTGCCCATGGATTAATTGTACCAACTCATTTTTTCCTTTTTGCCAGATCTTTAGTAACTATTGAGGGTGTCATTGAAAAACTAGACTCAAAATTGGAAGTATTTGAAATTGTAAAACCATATTTAAGAAATAGCGCAAGTCAAAATTATAACCCTGTAACAATGGGTAAAAAAGTTGTTAACTCAATCGTGGAACTCACAAATTACATAGAAGATTTTCCATCAGATTTAAAGAATGCCATACGTAAAATAAATTCAGGTAAGATTAAAGTTGATCTATCTCATAAGGGTATCGACCCTCTTGTACGAACACTTCAAAGAATCACAAAACAATTGGTGACTGCTTTCATAATGGTCACTTTAATACTGAGTGCTGCCTTATTTATTATTTTTGAGATACATCCACTCTGGAAAGGTATTTCTGTTTTAGGCATGACAAGTTTTATATTGGCTATTTTTCTAGGCTATGGTTTATTGTCAAATATAAATAAAGGCGGTTATCATTATTAAATGTACTTTGGTTTTATAATTCATATTAAAGCAAAAAAAGCACTATAGATATAGTGCCTTTTTTCCTTATTTAAAATTTAAATATTATGCTTTGGAAAATGCTTTTTTAAAATGACTGAATGCTTCAGAAATTTCATTTTGAAAATGCTCGAGTTTTGTTTCTTCCTTTTTCTTAGCATATTTTCCTTTAAACTTATCTATAAAAGAATTGAATTCTTCTTTTCCTTTTTCAAACGTATCTTTAGCCTCAACTTTTTCTTTACTAAATTTTTGTTCTAAAATCTCTAGCTGAATTTTAAATTGCTCTATTTCAATCAGTGTTAACGCATACATTCTGTTTAAAGTTTCATTTGTTTTTATTTTAACTTCAATATCGTGTAGTGTTGATAGTAGTTGTTTTTTTTGTTTTTTAAATATTTCTTTAGTTTCAGCTTTGCCTAAAGCGAGTTGCACACGCAGCTCATCAAACTTGGCATTAAGTTCTTCTATTTTTTCTTTTATACCCTTTATTTTGAATTCACTATCGTGAATAAATAAATTAAATTTCTTCTTAACTTCTTCATACTTATCTTGTGCTTCTGCTTTTCCTAAGGCAGCTTTAACTTGAAACTCTTCTAACTCAATGGCTGACTTTCTGAGTGCATCAATAACTTTGTCTACAAATTGACTATCCTGCTTATTTTTCATGATTATAAAATTTATGATGATATTAAATATGCAAACAAAACCTTTGAATGGCAATGATTTTAATCAGTCTACCTACATGATTTTTATCATTTCATATTTTATACTATTCTTATAAATTTAGATGAAGTAGGTAAAATTATGTTATGGTTCAAAAATATCATTACAATTTTAAATGATTTTTTAAAGGAAATTGGAGAGTTGTCATATTTTACATCTCGGTTTTTTAAAGAAGCATTTAGGCGTCCCTTTGAGTTTATGGAGTTATTACGGCAATGCCATAATATGGGAAATAAGTCCCTGTTATTGGTTGGCATTACTGGATTTATTATTGGACTGGTATTAACCTTGCAAACTCGTCCTACTCTTATGGAATTTGGTGCTGTTTCTTGGATGCCTTCTATGGTTGGCATCTCTATTGTTAGAGAAATTGGACCTATGATTACTGCATTGGTTTGTGCTGGTAAAATTGGGTCTGGAATAGGGGCAGAACTCGGTTCCATGCGTGTTACAGAGCAAATTGATGCCATGGAAGTTTCTGGAACTAATCCGTTTAAATATTTGGTAGTGACTCGTATTATGGCAACTACACTAATGATTCCTTTGTTGGTTGTTTTTGGAGACGCCGTTGCTTTATATGGTTCTTATTTGGTTGAAAATCTAAAAGGAGACGTGTCTTTTCAACTTTATTTTAATCAGGTATTCAATTCGTTAGAGTTTGGTGATATTGTACCCGCAACAGTAAAATCATTCTTTTTTGGTTTTGCTATTGGTCTTGTTGGTTCATTTAAAGGTTTTTTCTGTAATAAAGGAACAGCTGGTGTTGGTAAAGCGGCAAATTCTGCAGTTGTATTTACATCCTTATTATTATTTATAATTGACTTTATAGCAGTTTTTGTTTCTGATATTTTTTATGATTTATGAAAGAGCAACAGAGCATATTAACAAAAGATAAAAACTCAGAAACGCGTGAGGTGGTTCTTGAATTGCAGGATCTGAATAAAAGTTTTGAGGACAATCATGTTCTTAGACATTTTAGTATGAAATTGTACAAAGGCGAGAATTTAGTTGTTATGGGAAAATCGGGGTCTGGTAAATCAGTTATGATTAAATGTCTTGTGGGTTTAATGGAACCCGATAGTGGGAAAATAAGGGTTATGAACAACGATATTACAACTTTAAATCAAGAAGCCTTGGATATATTAAGAGCAGATATTGGATTTTTATTTCAGGGAAGTGCGTTATATGATTCCATGACAGTACGTGAAAATTTAGAATTTCCATTGCGACGTCATTCAAAAAAAATAGGAAAAAATGTTGATAGTGAAACGCTAGTTATTGAAGCTTTAAGAAATGTAGGATTAGAGCATACGGTGGATTTAATGCCTGTAGAATTATCTGGAGGCATGCAGCGACGAGTTGCTTTAGCCAGAACACTAATTCTTAAACCAAAAATTATTTTATATGACGAACCAACTAGTGGATTAGACCCAATTACGGCAAAAGAAATAATTATATTAATGCAAAACATACAAAAAAAATATAATACCTCATCTCTTATCATCACTCATGATGTGGATTGTGCAAGAGTGATTGCTGACAGGATGATACTGTTAATTGATGGCACCAATTATGCAGAAGGTACTTTTAAAGAATTATCAGCATCTAAAGACCCCAAAATAATGGCATTTTTTAAACAGTAAAAAGGAAGCATATGAAAAATACAAACTCACAGAAAATAAGATTAGGTCTGTTTGTGATTATAAGCACAATTTTATTTGTATTGGCCGTCTATCTTATTGGACAAAAACAAAGTATGTTTAAAAAAACTTTTACTATAAGTGCTTATTTTCAAAATGTAAATGGGTTGCAAAAAGGTAATAATGTTAGGTATGCTGGTATTAATATTGGAACCGTAACAGCGATAGAAATGGTCAATGACTCTACAATAAAAGTAGATATGACCATAGAGGAAAAAATAACGACACACATTAAAAAAAATGCAATTGCTACAATAGGATCGGATGGATTAGTAGGTAATATGATTGTTAATATTCTTCCGGGAAAAGGTGTTGATTCTATAATTAGTAATGGAGATATCATAACTACGTATAGCAAAATAGGAGCTGATGATATTTTAAGTACGTTGAGTGTAAGTTCAGAGAATGCAGCAATGTTAACTTCAGATTTACTTAAAATTACAAGAGCTATGATAGAAGGGAAGGGTACCTTGGCTTTATTATTAAATGATACCATTATGGCAAAGGACTTAAGGCATTCCGTTACAAATTTAAAAATTGCAAGTAGAGATGCTTCGAACACTATTGGTGAAATTAATCAAATTATAACATCACTAAAATCTAATGATGAGACCGTTTTAGGTATGTTGTTAAATGATTCAATTTCTGGAGAAAAAATTAAATCAATTGTAAGTAATCTGGAAGGATCAAGTAAGGATATGGAAAATATGCTGTCAAAAATCAATATAACAGTTGATGACTTGAATTCTAGCCAAGGCGCTTTCAACTATATCGTAAAAGATACTGTGTTGGTGAAAAATCTAAAATCTACACTAAAAAACATCAAAGAAGGCACCGATAAATTTAACCAGAATATGGAAGCATTAAAACATAATTTTTTAACACGTGGCTATTTCAGGAAATTAGAAAGATTGGAAAAAAAGGAAGCACAAAAGTAAACAAACTAGAAGTAACGTATGATTAATAATAGTTTGTAAGCTTTGTAATATCCCAAATTTTAACAGATAGAAACGTGCCTTTTAAAGCTTTGCATCATTATTCACGCTAAAAAATAAAAGCAGAATATTAATTATTACGAGAACAGCAATTGTTATAATTATACTCATGATTAAAGTTTTTAATAAAATATCATTTACGTTACTTATAATTTTTTTAAATAATTTAAATAATCTAATAGCTCCAATCTTTATTAAAACATTGGAGCTATTAAAGATTTTAAATCTGAATTATTATGCATATTCAGGATAATAATCTACAATTAGATGATTTTCTACTTTTGTTACGCCAGGAGCAAAAAAAGCAGCTTTACGTGCTTGCTCTTTTTCAGCAAGAGAATGTACAGTACCTTTTAATTTAACAGTATGTCCATCTACTTCAACCTGAATGTTTTTTGCTTCAAGAGTAGCCGATCTTTCAAATGCTTTAGTAATTCTGTTTTTAACCTCAGCTGGTGCAACAATTTTCTTTAATGAAATATTATTAATAACACCTTTTACGCCAGCTAGTTTGGATACAGTAGTTTTAGCTGCATTTTTTTGATATTCCCAGGAGACTTCTCCATTTAAATAGACCCAGGAATCTTCAACTTTAATTTTAATAGCATCATTAGGTACAGAGGTATTCCACTTAATAGCATCAACAGCAGCCTTTGCTATTTCTGTGTCTGATTTACCTTTGTCAGAACTGTATTTAACCTTAATATCTTCTGCTACAGCTTTAACTCCATAAACATTTGCTGCAGCTTTTTCTGCGGCTATTTTTTTTGTGTAAGAATCTACCATACCAGTAAGCGTAACAATACCATCTTTAACAGTCACACCTATCTCAGTTTCATCAATATTAGGTTGCCATTCTAATTCCGCAAGAACATCTTGTTTAATTTTTAAATCTGTTTTCATAATAATATATTATTAACTAATTAATTATTACTAAAATAGATTTACATTAAGATATTTGAAATGATATGTGTCAGTCAACAATAAATTTAAAAGTTTTTTAAATGATAGTTATTTACATGACCTATTATCAATTTGAAAACATTGAAAACAATATAAATAAGTATATTAAAGGTTTTTATAAATATAATTTTGGTATTTGATAATTCATAAATGATTTCGTTGTTTTCCAATAAGGGCATCTATATGAATCTCAAAAACTACAGGCATATCATCATTATAAATTTTACTGGAAAAATCACCAATAGATGTTGTTTCTCTTTCTTCTTTCTTTTTAATTAAGTCTTTAATTCCAGTTGAAAATGTGTGAAGTTTAGATTTTGAATTACTTCCACTTAATTCGTGGTAAGTACCTTGTGCTAAAACGGATTTCCATTTGTTAATGGATTCAATTTCAGCAACTTCTAAAGAGATAAAAGGATGTATTCTTAAGGCCTTTGTTTTATGACCCTGAGTAGAATATCCAATAATAGAATGACTCATTTCGTCGAAATAGTAGGTAATAGGAACTACATAAGGTCTGTCCTTGTAGATGTATCCTAAGTAGCCTATGTAATTGTTTTTAATTAAATTTATACATTCAAATTTTTCTAGATTTATAATCATAGTCTAAGAGATTTTAATTTTTTAATATAAGATCTAATCTTTCAATAATCTTATTAGTATAAAAGCCAGAGTTTTTTAAATTAGATTCTCCTGTTAAAGCATCTATATCTTTTATTTTAAAAGAGCCTTTTCCGGATGTTGTTAATACAATAATTTTATCTTTAAAATTAAATGTGTTTTCAATAAACGATTGAACGTCACTTTGAGGTTTCCAGTTTTCCCAAGTATGTATAATAACTAGAGCCTTATAATTTGTTGGGTTAATATTTGGCAAAAGTGTAACGTCAATAACTTTTATAAAAATGGAATCATTTTGATAATGTTCAATAAGATTTTTTGTGATTATATTTTTAAACTTGCTTCCTTGTGTTGCTATAAGAATTTTTTGTTGTAAATCCGACGAATTATATTGTACAGGTTCAACAAAATCCATAGAATATTCATACTTGTACCAGACGGCAAAAACCAATAATAGAATTCCTAAAATTATAAGAACCACGGTTGTTTTAAGCTTTCTCGTCATAATAAATCGGATATTAATTTATAAAGGCAATATATTTTTTATCTGTTATTTATCCCATGATATTAATCAGTGAGAGGTTATATTTTAGGACTATTTAATTTTATGGCTGTTGGTTTAAAAGAATCCCAATAGATCTACATCTATTGGGATTCTTTTTTAATACTAAAAATCGAAAGTATTTAATTCGTTTTTTTAAGATTTTATTTCAGAATTAATTTTTTGACAGTCGTATTGCTGCCATCACTAATTTTAACAAAATACAAGCCTGATTGTAATTCACTTAAATTAAATGTTTGAGTATTTAATGAACCATTTAATTTAGAGGCAAATACTTTTTGACCTAGCATGTTATAAATATTTATCAACGAACTAGTTGTGTTTTTTATATTAACAATACCATTTTTTGCTGGATTTGGATATATGGTAAAGTTTTCAAATTTAGAACTATGAGTAGCTAATGTTGCACCTGGTTCTCCAATAAGTACATCCATATAAGTGAGATTATATGCAGAACTCATTATTCCTTTACCACCGCTTCCTGGAGCCTCTTGGGTATCAGATGTTTTTGCCATTACAGAGGTTTCTTCTTCTTCTTCGGGAACGATAATTTGAGTATCCTTATTAAACCTTAGGGTTCCTATACCTTCAGTTCCTTCATCAAAACTAAACGTCAATCGGTAATGTCCTTCTCCTTGATTCATACTATTCACATCCCATGTATATCCAAACATTATTTTACCTTTTACATTAATTTCGGAATTAAAGTAATCAGGACCAGTTCCGGCTTCAGAAACAGCTTGATTAAATATAGGCTCATTTATAATGTCAGAAGAATCAGGATTTGATTCGGTCCATTTTTTTTCATTTGGTAACCAAATAAGTCTGGTATGATCAATGCTTTCACTTGTGTAATTTAATTTTTGAATTGTAAATCGCGCATTTGGCGTATAAAGGGTAGCTTGAGTTCCTGCACCATATATCGGTTCGTCGTCTAATGTTGTTTGTAAACCATGAACTTCATCAGCACCCCAACTATCAACATGTCTCATGCTAAATTGAGTTACAGAATCTATATCTTGCAATAGAACCATTTCTGTTCTCACCTTCGAATTGATTTTCCAGGCTAAAGATTCTAGATTGTCTCCCCAATCAACCCAGTTTACATAAAGTGTGTCATTAGGTGGTACGGATGCATTATATGCTTGCCAAACATTCTTAGAGTCTTTTTGTATATAAGCTTTATATACTGTTGAGATTCCATCACCAGGATCTGAACCATCTTCACATTTACCGCTATTATTTTCCATTGGTTTACAACTATAAAGTGGTGCTTGTGGGTCAACGGGATCTTCACCCCAAACATACCACCATTCGCCTTCAAGAGAATAGGTTCCCATAGTGCCGGGTAAGACTTTCGAGCCACCATCTGCAAAAATAACAGGGAATGACAAGTTATTTCCCGCTGTATCATCGCCATCTGGTGGTGCTGATATTAGTTCAAATGAAACGGTTAATGGCGTTCCTTCGTCACCAGTCAGGTCGTCCCCAGAATAAGGGGTCACAGTTAAATTATAATTTCCTTTTGTAAAGTCGTTTCCTGAATAATCACCATTAGTATGACCATAAAGTGTATAAGGTGCTGTGTTTTCAGTTCTTGAGCTAGAATTTTCTCCACTTAGTTCAAACTTCACACTACCAACATCGCTTGTTACTAATGCTTCAACGCTAAGGTTTGAAACAGGAAGTTCATCGATATTTATTTTCATTCCATTAGTAAGTGAACCAAGAGACACATCATTAACGGCATCAATGAGTTCTAAACCTGTTACTGCTACCCATGTAAGCTCTTCGCTTGTATCTGCTCCAATAAGTATGTCAATATAGGTTAGATTATTAGATGGATCCATGACACCAACGCCACCGCTGCCAGGACCTCCCTCTTCAGTTTCAGCGGCTATTAATGCTTCAGTATGATCTTCTTCTTCTTCTGAAACTATTATCTGGGTAAATTCATCAAATTTAGCAGTTCCTATAGCTTCATCACCTTCATCAAAACTAAAGGTAATTCTATAATAACCTTCTCCTTGATTTAGACTATTTACATCCCAGGTATATCCAAACATTATTTTACCTTTTACATTAATTTCGGCATTAAAGAATTCCGGACCATCGCCCGCTTCAGAAACAGCCTGATTAAATATTGACTCATTTATAATATCAACTTTTTCAGATTGTTTTTCTGTCCATCCGGTTTCAGGGATCCAGATAAGTCTGGACGGATCAATACTTGAACTTTTGTAATTTAACTTTTGAATCGTAAATCTGGCATTTGGAGTAAAAACAGTAGCTTGTGTGCCTGGACCATATATCACTTCGTCGTCTAATGTTGTTTGTAAGCCATGAACTTCATCTATACCCCAACTATCCACATGTCGCATGCTAAATTGAGTGACGGAATCAATATCTTCATATAATACCATTTCTGTCCTTACCTTCGAATTGATTTTCCAGGCTACAGACTCCAGGTTATCACCCCAGTCAACCCAATCAACATTTAGGGTTTCTCCAGCTGGTACCGGCGCATTATAGGCTTGCCAAACATTTTTTAAGTCTTTTTGTACATAGGCTTTATAAACTATAGAGTTGCCGTCGCCAGGAGGATTCCCATCACTACAAAGATTTTCGTCTTCTTCTGAAGGCTCACAACTATAAAGTGGCGCTTGTGGGTCAATAGGATTTTCACCCCAAACATACCACCAGACACCTTCAAGAGAATAGGCTTCCATTGTACCAGGCAATACTTTAGAACCTCCATCTGCAAAAATTACAGGAAATGATAAGTTATTACCACCAGTTTCATCTTCGCCACCGCCACCGTGACCACCGCCACCGCCACCGTGACCACCGCCGCCGTTTCCGCCGCCGCCATTTCCGCCACCACCATTTCCGCCTTGTGCGTTAATGGTCTGGTTGGAACAAATAAATATGAATGGCATAAAAACCATTATTCTTAAAAAAGTAATTAGTGTTTTCATGATTAAATGAATTAATTAAACAAATAGTTTATATTTCGAATTCTCTTCAATACATAATTTGAAATATTAACTTTAAAAAACTAATTGAAGTTAGTAAAAGACAACAAGTATCTAAATGATACTCGTCAGTGACCAAAAAAGAAAAGTTATTAAAAAAAACCAATTTTTTAATGAGTGATAAGAGTTGTTCTAATGTGTAATTAGTAAGGTATGAGTGGTGCGAATAATTATTTTTTTATTTTTTGCCTAGTTCCTTAAGCCTTCTATAATGAGAAGCCAATGCATAAAACATTGTTGGTTTTAAATTGTAAGTAAACCCAAATTCTTCAGCTGTGGTTTTTACAATACCTGCAATTTTAGGATAGTGTACGTGCGATATATTTTGAAATAAATGATGTTCTATTTGAAAATCTAGACCACCAATATACCAACTAAACAAACCATTTCTTCTACCAAAATCTGATGTTGTTCTTAATTGGTGAACCATCCATTCATGATGAATAATCCCTTTTTTAACTGGTAATGGTTGATGTGTTCCTTCAACAACATGAGCCATTTGGAATACCGTTGTCATAATCATACCTGCTGTAATATGTAACACAACAAAACCGATAAGTATTTGCCAAAAGGCGAAATTGGTAAACCATAATGGCAACCCAATAATTATTAACAAGTAAATAACTTTAATGGCAATAAGTTTAATTAATTCTAAAGTAGGGTTTACATTAAGTTGTTTTGTAACGCCTTGTTTGTTATAGTTTAATAACACTATTATTTCTCCAAATAATCGGGTAAAGGTCATAAGTCCATAAAGCGGAAACGCATATAGATACTGATAACGATTAATTTTTTTAATAGGTGCATGTTCGCACAAACGTATAATACTTACACTAGAAATATCCATATCATAGTTATAAATATTAGTATAACTATGATGCTTTATATTGTGCTGTACTTTCCAATTAAAATTATTACTACCTAATAAAAACATGGTAGATGCCATGAGTTTATTTATCCATTTTTTTGAGGAATAGGAACCATGAGCACCATCATGCATAACAGACATGCCTATTCCTGCTTCTCCAATCCCCATTAAAATCACCATGAATAAGCCCGTTAAAGCGGAAATAGGAACGGTAAGAATTATAATGAAAGGTGTAAAATATGCAGCAAGCATAACTATTGTTTTTAAATAGAGATTATAGTTGCCATAGATTGAAATATTGTTAGATTTAAAATATGCACGTACACGTTTTCTTACTTCTCGTGTAAAATATTTTTCATTGGTATTATCGCTATGGAATTTAATTTTTTTCATCGAAATATATAAACGATACTATAAAATAGTAGTAAAACAAAGAATTATAAAATGATATTTATCAGTTCACATCGCCATAATTCTAATATTCCTTTATGATTTCAATATTTGAAATCTCTGGGCGCATCCCTATTCTTCCCGGAAAACCTAACCAACCTAAACCTCTGTTAACATATAAATATTGGTTTTTATGTTTATATAAGCCTGCCCAATGTTGGTATTTATATTTTATAGGGCTCCAACTCATTTTTTTATATTGAAATCCCATTTGCATCCCATGTGTATGGCCAGATAACGTAAGTGCAATATCCGTTTTATCGATAACCTCTTCACTCCAATGTGATGGATCATGAGAGAGTAATATTTTAAACGAAATATTTGCTACGTTTTTTAAAGATAGCGACAGATTGCCATATTGTTTAAAGGGTGGTTTACCCCAATTTTCTACACCTAGAACCGCTATTTTTTCTTGGTTAATTTCAATGATATCAGATTCATTAAGTAGTAATTTGAAATTAATTTTTTTATAAAACGTTTTAATATTGTTGAAATTTTCTTCTTTTTTTTTATTGGAATCCCATTGACTGTAATCTCCATAGTCATGATTGCCTAAAACGGCATATTTTCCTTTTTTTGCTTTTAATTTAATTAACACATTATCCCAACCTCGCAATTCCCAAGCAAAATTATTTACGAGATCGCCAGTAAATAAAATGAGGTCTGGATTTAATTCATTAATCAGTTTTACAGCTCTTTCTAGAATTTTAAAACGATAATTGAAACCTCCTATATGTAAATCTGATATTTGAACAATTTTTAATCCTTCAAACGATTTGGGCAAATGATTAAAACTAATTTTATGGTGATGAATTTTAAAGTGGTAAACAGCTTTAAATATAGCATAGACAATTACGAAAAAGGGAAGAAATCCAGAAAAGAGCCCAATAATTGGAACAATTAAAACAGCGACTTTTTCAGGAATCATAGTTTTACTAAAAAACAACATGGAGATTATTATCACGAAAATTATTTTGGGTATAAACGATGATATTGTTAGCCCATATAATGACGAAATAAGTACTTGTTTTCGTCTTGGGTTAATATCATCCAAAGTGGTTTTAAGAACAATAATAGCTGTAATTAAACCAACTGAAAAAACCCAAAACAGAATATTTATGGTTGTTTTTAAAAGGCTTGAGCTAATAAGTATTGTAATCGATTTTAGCCAATAAAAGGAGGTAATATCTACTATTAATATGGCTGCGCACAAAAGTAATATAGAAAATAAAGAAAAGCTGCGCATAGCCTAATTTTTAAATTCATTAGATTCCTTTTTTAGCCGTCGTTTGTCTCGTAACGCAAAAAATATACTTTTCACATCTGCAGCCCACTGGTCATACATATAAATAAGAACTATTTCTTCAAAGGTTTCTAATATTCCAATAATTATCATGAGATAAAATAAAACATACTCTGGTGTAAAAAATAAAGCCCATAAAATAAATATGCTTTGAAGAATTGCCGAAATTTTTGCTAAATAGGTATGGAATGCAGTTGCTTTTCCATACTTTAAATACGCTATTATCATTTGGAGAATGTAGGGTATAAATGCAACAAGAATTAAAAACAAATTGGTTTTGATAAAATTGGATTGAAAATAAAACAATCCAATTAGCCCAATAATAAGGGTTACTTGATCACCAAAAGAATCGAGTTGCGATCCTCTGGGACTTGTGATTTTTAACCGTCTAGCTAAAAAACCATCAATCGCATCTGTTAAATAACTTATTAATAATAACCATGCGAAGATTAATTGAAGGTCTAACCAAATTAAAATTAATAAAAATGGCGCAGCAAATATTCTGTAAAAAGAAAACCAATCGGCAATATTATAGTTTTTAAATGTAAGCATACTTTTTTGTTAGAACTTCGAAGAGTTAGCCTAATTTAAATGGCGAGTTATTTAACCATGATTTTTTTAAAATCTATAACTTATTCCTGCAATCCAATAAAAAGTAGTTTCTAAATCTTCTTTATATACCTCAGAATCTACGGTTAAGGTTGCTGGATTTTGAGGAACTACTAAGGTAGGTAAGAACGATATAATGACGGGTTTATTAATATACCAAATTGGCACACTAAATTCTATGGCCATAAGTCCAAATTTCTCACTTTCTTCGAGGACTAAAGTGGTTGTAGTTGTAGTTGTTGTAGTCGTTGTGCTGCCTCCGCTACCTTGACCACTACCTTGACCCGAACCAGTAGTTCTTTCGCTACCATAACGATTGTAAATATAATATTCTTCATAAAAATTTTGAGAACCAAAGAAAACTCCAATAGTTGGAGATATTTGAAAATCTCTACTTGTTGTGATAAAATCATGACTTATTTCCGAGGAAATGAACACATCGGATTTACCGTTTTTATTAAAAAAACTGGTAAAAGACAGGCTCATGTTGAATATGTCAAAATCATATTTTAATGCAGCAGTTATATCGGCTTCTACTTCAGAAATAACATTATAACTATCGGTATTGAAGATATATTTAGTAAATGAAATATCGCCACTAAATTTTTGAGAAGTAAAATCATATCCAACGCTTCCTAAAAACATATCGACCCTACTTTCATCTGATTTGGTTAGGTATGAGAGTGAACCAGTTGCATAAAAACCAGACTTGTTATAATACATAATAGTAGGATATAAATAAGGCGCCGTAATAGAATCTTTTCTCCCTAAATAAACGGCATCATTTATATAGTTTATTCCTAAAGACAAGTAAGACTCTTTGTTGTTGTTTTGCTTTACTGTTTCGGAATTGTTTTGACAAAATGTGAAACTGCTAATGAAAATAGCAAAACATAAAAACGTATATTTATTTTTATATGGAGTCATGATTGTCGGTTTTAAAAAGTTAAAAAAGGGGTTTTATAAAAATTAAAACCCCCTTTTGCTGCTTTATTAATAAACTGGTTTTTTTGTATTTTGTTTTTTCGTTTGTTTCTTAATTTGTGGTTTCTTGTTGATATTATTTTTTATCATATTTTTATTGTTAATCATTTTTCTGTACTGGAACATGTTTTTATACATTTCACCATCCATATTTAGACATTCACCATCTTTAAGGCGCAATTGTGCACGATCTCTTGTTTGATAAGTTCCGTCTGGATTAACAGTAGTTCCGTTGTCAAGTTTTACTTGTTTATTAATTTGATTTTGGTACTGGTTTTGAATTTTATATGCTTCACCATCCATTACCATAACTTGATATCGGTTCATATTACGTTCTTGAATTTGGTTTTGTGCTAATCCTTTGTTTTCTTTTTGCACTTTGTAACGATATTGGTATTCATTTCTGTATTTCACACCATCATTATCTAAGCATTCGCCATCTTTTAAACGCAGCCTTATTTGATCTCTAGTTATATAGGATCCGTCTGGGTTTACAACGGTACCATCATCTAAAATAATTTTGTCTTTTAATCTAATTTGATCTCGATCTTTAATTTGCAATACATCGCCATCTACCAGCATAACACGATCCTGATCTCGGTCTTGTATTTGGTCTTGGGCAACGATTGCTGTAGTTCCTAAAACTAATACAGCAGCTAATAAAATGAACTTTTTCATGGTATTACTATTTTAAAATTAATATTACACTAAAAGTAATTGTATACTACTTTTTTCGAAATGATATTTGTCAGTTGGATGGTGTTGTTCCTTTACTTTTTAAACTATGAAACAAGGCTTAGTAGTTATAAATAAATTGATTTTTTAAAGTTGATTGATAGATATCATTGTTAGTTATCTTGATATTAAAGTAAATTGAGTACATTAAAATTTAAATTATGAAAACCATTAAATGCTTTGTATTAATGTTCGCAGTATGTCTTTTTTTAAGCACAGAAAGTTGTGGACCGGTAATTATTTCATCGAGACCTAATTATTCAACACCTTCCTGGTTTTACCCTAACAGAGTTGTGAATTTAAGGTATGTATATTTTCCTGATTATATGGTTTATTATGACTTAAGTCTTGGCAATTACACCTATTTTAATAACGGTATTTGGTTAACCGTAAAAGTATTACCTCAAAGATTTAATAGCATAAATTTTAAGCATGCAAAAAGAGTACGTATTAACAATTATTATGGTAACAATATACTAGAATACCGCAGGAATAGTAATACTAATAAAAAAGGTAGACGAAGTACAAATAACGAAGAACCAAAAATTATTAGGCGAAGAAATTGAAGTGTATTTTAACATGTTTCCTTAAAGAATAAGGTTACGTTAATGGTTTATTTGCAATGTCAACGATTAAATCTGGGATTTTGATTAACTCAATCGTTGAAGAAGCTAAAATTACATCACCATTGGTTTTATTAATAGCTTCGAGGATTTTGTTATTTAAAATATGTCTTGTGGAACGCCTATTTTTGTAATCAACAATATACCTAATATTGAATTGAATCCAATTTTCGGTTAAGGTAATTGCTAAAGTTGGGTCTACCATGGCATCTTCAATATAATATTTATTCACGACATCTTTCCATTGTGATTTAGAATTTGATGTATACTCAGAGAGCACCTCAGAGGCAATCTTAATAATAATTGTTTTGGCCAATTCAACATCTGATCCATATCGAATAGGTAAATTAAATTCGTCCCAAATAAAAGGAAAGTCTTGGGAGTAATTATAAATGGGTCCTTTAAACACAAAGGAATTACTTAGTTTTACAATTCGACCACTGTAGTTATCGCTATGAATCCATTGTCCAATTTCCATCATGGTGGTATAAATACTGTTTACATCTATTACGTCTCCTTTAATTCCATTAATTTCTATTCTGTCTCCTGGTTTATATACCTTAACGATAAATATAAATAATGAGCCCGCAATACTTAAAATAAGCTCTTGAAGTGTGAAAGCGATACCAGCTGTAAATAATCCAATGGCAAGAGTAAAATCTTTAATATTACCTGTAAAATAAAAAAACGATAAAATAATGATTACAATGTATCCTATAATTTCTATGCTTTTTTGAGATTTGTATCTCGCGGATGTATCACTAACATGTTTTCTTAAAAAGCGTCTGAAAAGCTGAATTAAAATAAAGACAATAGATACTAATATAACATATTTAACAATAATGAAAAGCGTAGGATATTCTAAAATCCATTGTTTTATTTTTTCCATTGTAATTATTTATAAATCTTCATAAAGCCGTAACCTATTATGTAATATTGTTATTTCTTCTTTTAAAGATTCAACCTGGTTAAGTAAGTTATAAATAGCGTCTAAACCTTCAAAATTAATATCCAGATCATAATGTAAACGCATCATTTTCTCAACCTTGTTTAGTTGTTTTGTATGAATATAAAAATCATCTTTTTGTACAACCATTTCTATAAGTTGAAATTCTTGTAGCGTATCTAAAAAGGACACGGGAATATTATAACGATTGCAAAGTAATTGTATAGGTATTAAATCTGTTGTTTCCATCATTTGCGCAGTTTTTGCAACTCTTCAAATAGTGATTTTTCTTTATTTGAAAGGTTAGTTGGTAATTTAATTTGGTAGGTTAAAAACAGGTCACCAAACTTGCCCTCTTTTTTATATTTAGGAAATCCTTTACCAGTAAGTTTTGCGCGCGTTCCATTTTGAGTTTCTGGTTTTATCTTCAGTTTTACTTGGCCTTCAAAGGTATCTATAAGGTGTTCACCACCCAAAAGTGCTTTATATAAATCTATTTCTACGGTTGCATAAAGATTATCTTTGTCTCTTTTAAATTTTGAATGATTAATAATAGAAAACTGTATAAACAAATCACCATTTGGACCGCCATTTACGCCTTGACCACCGTGACCTTTTATTTTTATAATTTGTCCATTTTCAACGCCTGCAGGAATTGTAATTCTAATGTTTTTTCCATTAACAGTTAAAGTTCGCTTATGTGTTTTATAAACGTCTTTTAAATCGAGTTGTAGTTCGGCATTAAAATCTTGTCCTTTAAATTTAACTTGTCTACCACCAGTTCTTGAAGACGATCCACCAAACATATTATTAAAAAAATCTGAAAAATCTTCCTGCGATTGTCTTCCATATGAGCTTCGAGTGCTTCGTTGCTGGTATTGCTGTTGTGTTTTTGCTTTTTCAAATTCTTCAGCATGTTTCCAGTTCTCACCGTACTGATCATATTTTTTTCGATTTTCAGGATGGCTTAAAACTTCATTAGCTTCATTAATTTCTTTGAATTTTTTTTCTGCAACTTTATCGTTGGGATTTAAATCTGGATGGTATTTTCTAGCCAATTTCCGATAGGCCTTTTTTATATCAGCTTCAGTGGCTTTTTTTGTAATACCTAATATCTTATAATAATCTATAAATGCCATTTATTTTTTTATTAAAGGCTCAATACTAAAGATAATATTAATAGTGCCAATTTTAAATGACAAATGTCATCTAATAATATTCGGATATTACTCGTGAGCATCAAGTGAAGGGTACTTAAAAAAGATGGCTAAAATTTTATGGATTACACACATAATATTAGGCTATAATTATGCCATCTTCCATAGTAATAATTCTATTTGTACGCTTAGCAAAGTCTTCATCATGTGTTACAACCAATAAGGATAATTTGTTTTCAACACTTAATTGTTTAAAAATATTAAATACGTTTTCAGAATTATAACTATCTAAATTGCCTGTGGGTTCATCGCCCATAACAATTGACGGATTATTTATAAGTGCCCGAGCAATCGCTATGCGCTGTTTTTCACCTCCAGAGACTTTAGATGCACGTTTATATGCTAAATGCTCTATGTTAAGCATTTTTAATTTTTCAATGGCGTCATATTCAATTTCATTAACCGTTTTTTCTGCTAATTTTTTAGCAGGGAGCATGACGTTTTCTAATACAGAGAATTCAGATAATAAATAATGAAACTGAAACACAAAACCTATATGTTTATTTCTTATGTTAGAAAGGTAATCTCTGCTTTTCCCTGTAATTAATTCATTATTTAATAATAAGTCACCTTCATAATCGGTATCCATGGTAGAAAGAATATAAAGTAATGTAGATTTTCCGCAACCGGATTTCCCCATAATAGATACAAATTCACCTTTTTTAATTGTGAAATTAATATTCTTTAACACATGAAATAACACGGGTTTTTTAAAATATTTGTTGATATGTCTTGCTTCTAATACGTTACTCATGTTATTGACCTCTTATAATGTCTACAGGATCTATTTTTTTTGCTTTTTTTGATGGAAAATAACCAGCTAAGAAAGTTGATAGCATAGCAAACGAAAAACCAATTACAAAAAACAACGGATTTATATTAACCGGATACGTTTCTACGGTTGGTAGAGCTTCTGTTTTGAAAGGGACAGTATCTATTAAGTTTGCTAAACCAAAACCAATTAATAGTCCTAAAATCCCGCCAAAGAACCCTATAATCATGGCTTGACTCATAAAAATGAGTTGCACATCTCTGCCAGAAAAACCAGTAGCTTTTAAAATGGCAATGTCATTCATTTTTTCATAAATAAGCATATTTAAAATATTATAGATACCAAAACCAGCCACTATAAGAAGTGTTATAGAAACTGCGTAAGTAATAAGGTTTCTTATAGAAGTGCCGGTTTCAAATTGAGCATTGGCGGTTTTAATATCAATAGCAGTAAGATTAAACTGTTGTTCTGTTTTTTTCGATAAAGCACCTGCAAATTCAATATCATATAATTTTACATTAATATCGGTTACATAATTTTCTGCTTCGCCCAAAATTCGCTGTATTGTTTTAAGGTTAACAAAACTTTGAACAGCGTCAATTTCGGCAATACCACTTTGGTAAATCCCCACAATTTTTAGTGGAAATATATCACCTTTAATAGTACTTACCTGTAATCGGTCTCCAAGATTTAAAGACATTTTTTTTGCAATACCAGCTCCTAATAAAATACCATTATCGTTTTGACTTAAAGATTCTGGAGAGCCTTGTACAATATAATCACCGAAGTTGAATAATCTTGCCTCATCAAGAGGTTTAATACCCGTTAAATTACCACCTACTTCTATAGAGCCTGCTATATAAAATATTTGAGTTTTTATTTGTGGTGTTGCTCCTTTTACACGATTGTCTTCATTTAAATAATTTATAATGGGCAGCGCATTGTGTATTTTTTTTTGACTTAATTTCGGCTTAATAGAATGTACTACATTAAAGCTACTTTTAAAGTCGTCGTATAAGCTAATGGGTTGTTTTTTTGAAGGTTCAATTTCGTTGTAAATATGAATATGAGGCGTTTGATTAAGAATTAAATCGTCTAACATGGTGTTTAGTCCCGTCATAAAACATACCAGTGTAATGTATGAACCAATACCGAAAGTAACCCCAAGAGCAGCTGTTGAAGTCTGCTTAATTTTTGTTAGCAAATGTGTTTTAGCAATACTTAATATGATGGTCCAGTTAGTCATTAATCAGGTTTATAGATATAGGTGTTTTTTGTAATTCCAGAGATTACTTGAATATATTCCATGTTTTGTAATCCGGTTTTAATGGTAACTAATCCATTGTCGGTTTTAACTTTATTCGATTCTACTACGTATGCTTTTGGAATACTTAAAACGCCTTCTTTTTTTGCAATTATTATATTGGCTTCGCCAGAAAGACCTGGATATAAAACCTCTGGGGCATTATTAAAATCGGCTTCCACTTTAAATGTCTGATTGCGTTCATCTTTTTTAGGATAGATTTTTGAAACGTTTCCTGTAAAAACCTCACCACTATAGGCATCTAAATGAATAATAACATCTTGATTTTTTGATATTCTTACTATATCTACCTCATCTACCAGCATTTCAATTATAAATTTTGTGGCACTTCCTATAGACGCCAAAGGCTCTAGATTAGTTATAATCTCTCCAGGTTCTTTGTATAAAGCGTAAACCTTACCGTTTATTTTGCTTTTAACCGTAAAATCTTTGGTGTTAATTACAGAAGTTTCATAATTATTTTGAGCTTGTTTTACTAAAGTCAATAGTTCCTTTTTTGTTCGTTGATATTTATTTTGAAGCACTTCTAAATTATTCTTTGAAATCTCGTAATTAAGTTCTCTAGTATCGTATTCAACCTTAGAACCAATTTGTTGATTCCAAAGTGTTTTTTGTCTTATATAATTAACAGAATCATTTTTAAATTTAAGTGTAGCTGTTTCAAGTTCATCTTTAAGTCCATCTAAAATGGCTGAATTTCCAGTGTAATTTTCTTTAGCCAATTCTAAAGCTAACTTTGCGTTTTTAGCGTTTAATACAGGCGTATTGTTTATAATCTGTAGTACTGCTTCGTTCTTAAAAACGGTATCACCCTCATCTTTTAGATTCTCATCTAGAATACCTGGTACAATAGCATATACCTCATATAAACTATCTGGTTTAATGGTTACAGATGAATAAACCGATTCGGTCAACGTTCGTTCCTCAGGAAGTATTTTATCCTTTTTTTTAGAGCAGGCAATTAGTATAAAAACTAAAAAAATGAGATATTTAATTTGCATTCTAAAAATTTAATAACTTAGCTTTGGGCTAAATAATATGAATTCATTGAGGTTCGTAGAATCAATTACTCCGATTAAAGTATTGTTTTCTAAAACAGGAAAAAATGAGTTTTTCTGACTGTGAATTAATTGGTATACCTCGTTTAGATTATCATCACTATTAAAAGTTTTAAATGAAGTGTTCATAACATCTTTTACCAATGTATTTTCCTTTTTAGCGTTTTCTATGATATCTTGATAGTATAATATCCCTTTAATAGTATTGTTTTCAAGGACAACAAAATTTGTTTCTGTACCGGCAATTATCGATTTTATAACATCTTTAATAGTGTCGTTTTCACGAAACGTTGTAAACAGTGTTATTAAGGAATCTTTTACTGTATGTCCTTTAAGAAGTTCTATATGATGTACGAGTTGATTTTCACCAAAAGCACCTAGAAAAATAAAAAGGGCAATAAAAATGAGAAAGGGATTATACAATAATCCTATTAGTAAAAATATAACAGCTATAACTTGCCCCATGGTTGATGCTATTTGGGTTGCTTTAACACGATTCATCCTAATAGCTAACAATGCTCTTAAAACTCTCCCACCATCCATGGGGAACGCTGGAATTAAATTAAAGATTACCAAGGCAATATTTACGATGAATAAATAGAATAAAAAATTCTGAACAGAAAAGCTACTTAAAATCTCAATTGTTTCTGTGAAATTTAAATACATTAATTCTTTAACAGGAATCGTAAAATAGAGGAGTAGTGCAATAATAATATTAACCAGAGGACCTGCCAATGTTACTAAAAGCTCTTGCTTGGGAGATTCCGGTATTTTATCCATTGTGGCCATACCACCAATGGGTAATAGAGCAATTTTTTTTGTATCTATTCCAAAACGTTTTGCAGTTAATGCATGCCCTAATTCATGCATTACTACGCATATAAAAACAGCTAAAACTAATGATACGTTAAATAAAATGCTTTCGGTATTTCCGCCTCGCTTTAGTTCACTTAAAATTATCCAAAGAATTAAAAAAAAGAACGTCCAATGGACTTTTATTTGAATTCCAAAAACACTTCCCAAGTTAAGATTTGCTTTCATTTAAAAATTGCTTACATCTTTAATCTTTTTAATAGTCCATTTTTTATTTTCATTTAAAATAGTATAAAGATTATCTGAGATTTTCTTGGATGTAATTTTTGGAGGATTGCGTAAATATTTTTTATCTAGAATTATATTATGACCTTTAGATGTTACGTACAAGTTAAGATGTCCGTTGATATCAATAGATACATCATAATATTTATAATAAACTATATTTTTACCTAGCACATCGTTTTCTCCTATTTCCTCTTTAATCAATAATAATACGATAGCCTCGTTATTGTCAAAATTAGAAGCGTTTAGATATTGAGGTTCAATGACTGTTTTACCAGAAGTGTCTATATATCCAAAATATGATATTCCGTTATTTTTAGTCTTAATTAAACATCTTTCATTTTTGAAAATCGGATAATCACCGTCTATAAAATTAGAAGCAACTAAATCAGTTCTAAAGTCTATAACAATAGTACCATCTTTATTAATGAACGCCCATTGATTATCCTTTTTTATGGCAGCAAGGCCGTCATTAAATTCAGATATGAAGTCTAGATTTTCAATAGTTTGCGTAAAACCACATATAGCAACCAAAAATAATGATACAAACAGGATTAATACTTTTTTCATGACAAAATTCTTTTAAATTGTTCATTTAAAAGTATTGTCTTTTTAGTATTTACAAAATGATATCCATCAACATATAATGATTTTATGCATACTGTTTTACAGTAGTAATAATATCATTTTTTTGAAGAACTCCAGATTGACGCCATAATTGTTTTCCGTTTTTAAAAAGGATCATGGTTGGAACCCCCCTAACTTGATATTTACTGGCTAAAACAGGATTTTTATCAACGTCAATTTTTACGATTTTTATAGTTTCTTTTAGTTCTTCTTTGACTTGTTTTAAGATGGGAGCTAGCATTTTGCAAGGTCCACACCAGTCTGCATGAAAATCAACCAGAACGGCTTGATTTGAATCTATTATGGTATTGAAATTAGTTTTCATCTTTTAGGTTAATAATGACGTTTTTTAATTTATTACTCACTTGATCGGCAATGTTTTCAAGCTGTTTGTTTTTAACAGCCTGCATAGAAATTATGGGGTTGATTGCCGCAACTTCTATCTTATTTTCGTCTAGCTCTTGCACAATAACGTTACAAGGTAGCATCGCGCCTATTTTATTTTCAACTTGTAATGCTTGATGTGCAAAACCTGGGTTGCAAGCACCAAGAATCGTATACTTTTTAAAATCTACATCCAATTTATCTTTCAAGGTTTTTTTAATATCTATTTGTGTAAGTACACCAAAACCTTCGTTTTTCAGAAGTTGAGTAACGTTTTTAATAACGGTCTCAAAATCACCCGAGACAACTGTATTATAATAGTAGCTCATAATTATATTTTTTTTAATTCGATATCTAATTTTGCCAGCATGATTAATTCTGATTTATTCACACCCGAAAATGAAGCGGCTATAGCGTTTGCTGTTTTTAAAATTAAATGCTTTACGTTTTTAGTAAATAAATGTTTTTGTTCATTTTTATAATTTACAAAATCATCAAAACACGTTTTAGCATCTAATTTTTTTTCTTCATTTAACCAATCAAAAACAATCTCTATTTGGTATGCAGCATCTGTTCTGTAAACATCTTCAATAGGATCTAATTCTAGCCAATGTTTTTTTACCAATTCTTTTAGCTTATCAAACTCAACATGTCGCACGTCATTATCTGATACAGCGATAGCATAAAATAACTTACCTAGATTTTGATAAAACTTAAGTGTCATTTTTTTTATGGTTTTCATAACTCTCATCATTATGTAATAAATTTAATTCATTATTTACTAAGGTATCATGATAAATATCATTATGAATTTATAACCAAGGGAGTGGCTGGATTGGACGCAATCTTCAATAACATTTAAGTTTACGATAAAATGAATAATTTACATGACTCTAAACCGTTTTTTTGTGCTTTCATATGTAGAAATTTATTCAAAATTAGTCTAGCTAAAAGATCCGAGTTAAAGCACCAAGATTACGTAAATTAAATTGATTTTTTTTTAAAATTCTCATACTGATAAATATCATTGTAAAAAATAAAAATATTTACATCGAGTTATTGTAATCAAACCTTTATAAAATTATTAGATAAGGATAAACTTACTTGTCTTTGATAATAGTAGAATACAACGAAAATAGCACTAACAAATTGAAATATATTTGGTTTTTTTTCGTAAATTTATGGTCCTTCCATAAATAACGTAAATAATCATTTTTTCTAATTAGGTTATATTATGTTTAAAAAAGGTGACCAAATTTCTGATATTCTGTTAGAATCTATTTCTGAGGGGGTAATTATTGTAGATAATCATCAAAATATTGCGCAAGTTAATGCGGCATCAGAGAATATTTTTGGTTACGAAAAAGGGGAATTAATTTCCAGGAATTTAAATGTGCTTCTTCCATCTAATTACCACAAAATTCTTTCCAAACGTTTTACAGAGTTTTTTAAAACGGGTACTAGAACAAGAATTACTGATTCAAAAAATATTTATGGCATAAAAAAAAACGGCAATATTATTGAATTAGATATCGAATTAATTCCATTTGCTATTTATAATAAAAATTTTGTAATGGCATTAATAAGTGATATTACTGAACAAAAGGAATTAGAAAGAAAATTAGTGATTAAAAGCAAAGCTTTAGAATCTGCTAACAATGGTATTATTATTACAGATGCTTTAAAACATGATAACCCTATTATTTATTTTAATCCTGCATTTCAAGATTTAACAGGGTATGATTCTAATGAAATACTTAATCATAATTTTAGATTTTTATATGGAAGCGATACCAATCAAGAGCCCCTAGAAAATGTAAGAAAGGCTATTAAAAATGGCGAAAGTTGTCAAGCAATACTTCGAAATTATAAAAAGGATGGCACACTTTTTTATAGCAATTTATTTATTATCCCAATAACTGATGTGGAGGGATTGGTTGTAAACTTTATTATAATTCAAACCGATGTAACAGAAAAAATACAAAAAGAAGAAGAGTTAGGACATTTATCAAAAATTTTTAATGAATCAATAAATGAAATTCATGTTTTTGATGCAAAAACCTTAAAGTTTATTAATGTTAATCAAAGTGCTCAAAATACCCTTGGTTATACTTTGGAAGAGTTAACCAATATGACACCAATAGATATTACACCTTATAAGGATGAAGCTGATCTTAGAGCTGATATTGATGTTTTACTTAAAAAAAATGTTGATAAATTAGTAGTTGAAACGGTACACACAAAAAAAGATGGTAATTCGTATCCCGTTGAAACGCATTTACAAATTTCAAATTTTGGAGGGCGAGAAGTTTTTGTTGCTATTGTTTTAGATATAACAGACCGCAAAAATCATACTAAAAAACTTGAAAAAATAATAGAAGAACGAACTCAACAACTTGAACATGCGCTAAGTAAAGAAAAAGAAATTAATCACTTAAAAAATAAATTCTTATCACTTTTATCTCATGAATTTAAAACACCATTAAGCGCTATTTTAACGTCTGCCTTATTATTGAGCAAATATAATTTAACTGAGCAACAAGATAAGCGGGATAAGCATATAAAAACCATTGCAGAAAAGGCTAATCTATTAAATACTATTTTAAATGGATTTTCATCTATTGAGAAGATGGAAACAGGCGAGTTTAATTACAAAAACAAATATTTTAAAGTGAGCAAAATTGTTGATGAAATTATTTATAATTCCAGAATGCTTTTAAAAGAAGGTCAACAAATAAAATATACAGAGAAGATTCAAGACGTATCTTTATATCAAGATAAACAAATAATTGAATTAATATTGTCTAACTTAATTCATAATGCCATTAAATATTCTCCTGAGCATTCAATAATAAATTTAGATATAGATGGCAATGATGAAGTAACTATCTTTAAAATAAGAGATAATGGCATTGGCATTCCTAAAAAGGATCAAAACAATATTTTTGAACGCTATTTTAGAGCTGAAAATGTTATTCATACAGAGGGGACTGGTATTGGATTAAACATTGTTAAAGATCACCTTGATAATTTAGATGGTTCAATAAGTTTTGAAAGTGAAGAGCAGCAAGGTTCGACCTTTATAGTATCTATACCAAATACGGCAAAGTAATGAAAACAGTTCTACTAATAGAAGACGATCTTGCTTTAAGAGAAAATACTACCGAAATTTTAGAGTTAGCTAACTACGAAGTTATAACGGCTTCTAACGGAATAATTGGTATAAATAAGGCAAAAAAAAACGTACCAGATATTATTATTTGCGATATTATGATGCCCAAACTAGATGGTTATGAAGTGTTAAATAAACTTTCCAAAAATAAAAAAACCAAATATATACCTTTTGTTTTTTTATCTGTTAAAGATCAGATTCAGGATATAAGAAAAGGTATGAATTTGGGGGCAGATGATTATATTACAAAACCATTTACAGAAGAAGATCTTTTAAGTGTTGTTGAAAAGCGATTAACTAAAACATATGTTATTGATGGTTCATTAAGTAGTATTAATAGCATTCCTGCGGTACCTTTTGATGATGAAATAAAAACGCTTAACGATTTAAAAAACTATTTTGAAGATTATGGACGCCAATTTGAATTTAATAAGGATGAAATAATTTATAGAGAAGGAGATCATTCAAATTATATTTATCTGTTAAGTGAAGGCGCAGTAAAAACGTTTAAAATAGATGAGCAAGGTAAAGAATTAGTAACTGCTTTATATAATGAAGATGATTTGTTTGGTTTCACATCTTTTGTCCACAATAATATACCTTTTAAAGAAACTGCAACGGTAATTCAAGATACTATAGTATTTGGTGTTCCTATTATAGAATTTAAAGAGATACTTAACAACAATCATAAAGTAGTTTTACAACTTATAGAATTATTGGCTGAAAATATATCAACTTTAAAAGATCAGCTTTTGCAAATGGCATATAGTTCGGTAAATAAAAAAACAGCAGCTACCATTGTGAATTTTGCAGAAAAGTTAAATTACAAACCAGGAGAGACTATAAAAATTTCCCGGAGTGATTTGGCGAGTATAGCAGGCATAGCATCGGAAACATTCATTAGAGCTCTTACCATATTCAAAAATGAGGGAATTATAAAAGCAGATGGTAAAAATTTTAAAGTAGTAGACTTAGATAAACTAAAAAGAATTAAATAATAGCTTATATCTTTTTTTCAAAAGGTCTATTTAAAATCAAGTAATTAAGTGAAGACATCAACACTTCAAAATGAGTAATATCATTTCCGAAGTTAAATCTTAAAGTTAAGTTTATAACAATAAAGATGTTACTCTATGAAAAATATATTATTACCTACTGATTTTTCAGAAAATTCATGGAATGCCATAAATTACGCCATTCGTTTTTTTAAAAAAATGCCGTGCAACTTTTACTTACTGCATGTTGATAGGTTAAGCTATTTATTAACTGGCGATATTCCCTATGTACCAACAGATGCAGCTATAGAAGAAGTCTACACGAAACCATCAAAAATTAAGTTACGAAAGATTTTAAAGAACATATCTAAACAATTTCCTAAACATAAAAATCATAGATTTTTTACGCTTACTGAATATAATTTTTTTATTGATTCCGTTAAAAAAGTTGTAAAAGAACAAGACATAGATTTAATAGTAATGGGCACAAAAGGGGCTGCAGGTTTAGATCAATATATTATGGGAACAAATACCAGTGATGTTATAACAAAGGTAAACTGTAATGTGTTAGCTATTCCTGAAAATGCGAGATATACCAAACTTACAGAAATAGCATTTCCAACTGATTTTTTATGGAATTATTATATGCGAACATTACAACCTCTATCTAATATTTTAGACACAAAAAAGCCTTCTTTAAAAATTCTTCATATTGGCCAAAAGGAATCTGATTTAACTAAAGATCAGATAAAAAATAAAGAATTATTAGAAAAATACTTTAAGAACCATAACATCAGTTTTCATTTTTTAACAAACAAAAAAATTGAAGATGGAATTCAATGCTTTATTGAAAGCAGATCTATAAACATGATTTGTATGGTTGCAAAAAGCTTAAATTATTTTCAAAAAATATTATTTCACTCAAAAGTTGAGGAATTAAGTTATCATTTAGAAATACCGTTTTTGGTATTGCACGAAAAAAATTAAAACATTATGGACATTTCTATTTTTTTAGCAAAGTTTTGGGGTTGGTATTTAATTATTTTCTTTTTAATACTAAGTTTTAATCCCAAACGAATAAAACAAATTTTCGCAGATTTAAAGGATGAAAAATTTCTAATAATTACGGCCTTTATTGCCATAATTATAGGTCTGCTTAATATATTATTTCATAATATTTGGGAACTTAGCTGGAAACTTATTATCACCTTAATTGGTTGGATGTCGCTTTTTATTGGTTTGGCACTATTTATATTTCCTAATCGTACGATTCCAAGTTTAGAATTTTTTAACATAAAATTCGTTCAAACTATTTATATGCTACTTTTCTTTATGGGCTTGTTTTTATTAAATATGGTATATGATATTATCCCTATTTAATTTTTTTTCAAACTGATATCTATCATTTCAAAAGCATATGTTGTGATGTATATTAGCATTATAATTAAAACGTTCTTTTACTTATTGATTAAAAAAAACAGAATAGAGTTTAAAGCTATTGTTTGTTACATAGATGTGTAATAGTCATTCTTAGTTAGTTAGATTATATAGTATTCAATTTGATAGGGAGATTATTATAATAAATATGAAATAGAATAATAAAATTAAACTCTAAATAGAAACAGGAAGTTCCGGCTTCCTGTTTCTTATAAAAATTAGATTTCATTGTTGAGAAATGATGAGGTCGAAACAAAGTATTTAAAGCTATTATTTAGCTGGAAAACCCAGATGTGTATTTTAGTGATAAAAAACATATCGCAGAAAACCGAAAGTTGAGTAATGACATTGAGTACTTTGAGGAAACAGGAAGTTTCGACTTCCTGTTTCTTATAAAACAACTAGAGATTTCATTGTAAAAGGCTTAATCTAGTTTAGAAGTGTTTGAAGCTATTTTTTAGCTGAAGATTTAATGTAACTTTAGAGATAGAGTGATGTTAATGATTAGAAAAGGTTGATAAATATATTCAAATGTTTCGAAAGGAAGCAGGAAGTTTTACTTCCTGTTTCTTTTATAAATAAGGCTATTAATCAGTTGCATGTTGAGTTTTATGTTTAAAAACAGAATGCATTTAAAAAGGGAAAAAGTAATCTTTTTCCCTTTTTTTATTTAATATAACATGTTGTTTATTAATATATTGTTAGCAATGATAGAACTTAAAGCCTTTAAGTTTGTTTAACTAATTAACTGAAAATTATTATTTGCTTCTTTTAACAGCTTGATTACGTCTTTATCGTTAACCTGATTAAATTCTTCATAGAACTGCCCAACGGCATAAAAATTATTAGGCTTTAATAGACTAATTGTTTGGTCTACAGCAGGCATGTTATTTATTTTATTAATAACATCAGGTGGACCAACTGGTAAGGCGACAATAATTTTAGAAGGATGTTGTTTTTCAATAAGTTTTATACTAGATATAAGCGTATTTCCCGTTGCTACGCCATCATCAACCAAAATAACAATCTTATTTTTTAAACTTTGTGCTTTATTTGACCCGAAATACATTTTGTGCCTTTTTTGTAATAACATCCTAATATTATTGGTTTCATTATCTAAATACTCTTTAGAAATGTCATTGGCATTATAACTTATAATTCTATCACTAAGTGTTACAGCACCAATAGCAAACTCTTTATGCGAAGGATGGCCTATTTTTTTGGATAATACAATATCTAAAGGGAGATGTAATTGTTTCGCAATGGTATAAGCAACAGGAACCCCACCTCTTGGTATGGTTACTACTATCGCATCATTTTTGTTATCATAATTTTTTAGCTTTGCGATAAGTAATAAACCTGCTTCAGTTCTGTCTCTAAACTTCATTCTACTTTTTATTTTTTTAAATAAAAATTAAACCAATCTGAAGATAGTTGCGCTACAACATCTAATGCCCCAGGTTCTTCAAATAAATGGGTGGCTCCATTAACAATTTTTAGTTCACAAATACCAGATATTTTTCGTTTTGCTTTTTTATTCAATTCAATCACAACATCGTCATTTCCTCCAACAATCAAAAGCGTTGGTATCGTAATTTTATCTAAAACGGACATAGCAAGATCTGGTCTGCCGCCTCTGGATACAATAGCTTTAATTTTATTACCCATTAATTCAGCTGCTTTTAAAGCCGAAGCAGCTCCAGTACTTGCTCCAAAATATGCTATAGGTAAATGTTTCGTTTCTTTATTCTTGGTAATCCACAGAGTTGCTTTAAATAACCTTTCTGCAAGTAAATCTATGTTAAAACGGTTTTCATAAATCATATCTTCTTGGACAGTAAGCAGATCAAAAAGTAAACTTGAAAATCCTTCAGTTAATAAAAAATCAGCGACATAATTATTTCTGCTGCTAAACCTACTGCTACCGCTGCCATGAGAAAATAATACAATGCCCTTAGTGTCTTTTTTAAATCTTAAAATCCCATTTAAATGAGTTGTTCCAATTGGGATGCGAATATCTTTGTAATTAATCTTGGTTTCCATAAGCTTATTTTAAAACATAATATTTTGATAAATCATTGATTTAAGATTTTTTGGCAGTACTGTTCTTAAATCCTCCAATTCTCCTAAAGAAATATATTTTCTTAATATTATAAAGGTGGTGTCAATATAATTTTCAGCAATTTCGTCTGATTCCAAGTCGTGTACCGAAGTAACCCCATCATGTTTTCTAACCAGATCAATAAATTCTGGCATAGTTTTTATTTTCTGTTTTTTTTGAATGGTCCACCCATTAACATATACTGCTTTTAAGAACATAGGGAATTGTGAAATTAATTGTAATGATTCTTCAGTGGTTATGACATCTCTTAATGCGTGTAAAATGGCAGAAAGTATGCGGCCAGCTTTATCTGTTTCATTTGTCAGATTCATTTCTTTGGCGTATTTTTTTAAAAATGTATTTGCTTCTGCTGCAAATTGTGTGAAATTAAGTGCCATGCTATATTGATTTAAGTTTATTTATAAATATGCTAACTCCTATGTATTTAGCCAATGATATAAATCAGTGTGCTAAGAAGCATCTGTTTATATATTTGATATATAGTATGATAAGTCGTGTCTATTTTATCTAAAAATGGGTTACAAATTCTTAATGAACGGTATCTTTTAAAGGATAGTGATGGTACTATTATTGAAACACCTGCACAACTTTTTAAACGTGTGGCAACATTTGTTGCAAGCTGTGAAGGAGAAAAAAAAGATATTATTGAACAACAATTTTTTGAAATTTTAAGTAAACTCTATTTTCTACCCAATTCTCCAACTTTAATGAATGCCGGTATTAATAATGGTCAATTAAGTGCTTGTTTTGTACTTCCAATTAAAGATAGTTTGGAGGACATCTTTGAGACCTTAAAACATGCAGCGCTCATCCATCAAAGTGGAGGAGGGACAGGGTTCAACTTTTCAAAACTTCGTCCTAAAGACGATTTGGTTAGTTCTAAAGGAGGTACATCTTCTGGGCCAGTAGCTTTTATGAAAATTTATGATGCAGCTACCGAATATGTAAAACAAGGCGGTAAGCGAAGAGGAGCGAACATGGGCATATTAAATGTGAATCATCCTGATATTGAAGAATTTATAACCTCAAAATCTAGTAAGAATGCCATCGTGAATTTTAATATTTCAGTCGGAATCACGGATGATTTTATGCAGGCTGTAAAACAAGATTTAAATTGGAAACTTATTAATCCCCGAACTAAAAAAACCACAAAAGTATTAAAAGCAAAAAAAATATGGCAATTAATTACTAAAGAAGCATGGCGCACTGGAGACCCTGGTTTAATTTTTTTGAGTACGATTAATGCCTTAAATCCAACCCCGAAAATGGGGAACATTGAAAGTACCAATCCATGCGGTGAAGTACCATTATTAAATTATGAAAGTTGCAATTTAGGTTCTGTTAATCTTTCAAAGATGGTTAAATTTTCTAAAAAAAGAGCCATGATAGATTGGGAGAAATTGGCCGCTACTATACAATTAGGTGTTCGTTTTTTAGATAATATTATTACGCTAAATTATTATCTGTTGCCAGAGATAAAGAGGATAACAATGGCCAATAGAAAAATTGGTTTAGGTGTTATGGGCTGGGCAGAATTGCTTATTCTTTTGGAAATATCATATGCATCGGAAGAAGCTGTTATGTTATCGGAAAAAGTAATGCAGTTTATTAAAAATGAAAGTAATAAAGCCTCCAAAAAATTAGCTTACGAAAGGGGCGTTTTTCCAGAATGGAAAAATAGTATACACGCGCCTATTCATATATTAAGAAATGCAACTTGCAACAGTATTGCTCCAACAGGGTCAATTTCTGTAATTGCTAATACATCATATTCTATTGAGCCCTTATTTGCTTTGGCTTATAAGCGCATTGGTGTTTTAGGAAATCAAACACAAATTGAAGTTAATAAATTTTTTATTCAGAAAATGAAGCAATTGCATTTATGGAACGCTAGAGTTGAAAAAACCATTTTGCAAACAGGTACTGTAACAAGTCTTAAATCAATTCCAGAATCTGTAAAATCAATTTTTAGAACCAGTTTAGAAATACCCTGGGAATATCATTTATTGCACCAAAGAGCTTTTCAAAAATATACAGATAATGCGGTTTCAAAAACAGTAAACCTTTCTGAAGATGCAACGGTTGAAGATATTTCGAACATATTTTTTACGGCTTGGAATTATAAACTTAAAGGGATTACAGTTTACAGGTACGGAAGCAAAGTTAATCAGGTTATTCAAAAATGTAGTTTGAATGATAGTGAGTCTTGCTAGTAGTTTCTGTCTGATATTTATCATTGTGATAGCGTAGTATAGTCTTTATTTTTAAGTATAATCATTTTCAGTCATGAGAAAAATTTTGATACCCACAGATTTTTCTGAAAACGCAATGAATGCGATTCGTTATGGAATTGATTTGTTTAAATATGATATTAGTGAATTTTATATTATGCACGCATATCAAGATGAAATTTATGCTGATGAAGGTTCACTAACAAGAGAAAATCTGGAAAAAGCTACAACAATTGTTAGTAATCGGTCTAACGAGAACCTAGAAACATTATTAAAAAATATTAAAGAGTTTTCTCCAAATCCTAGGCATACTTATAACATAGCATCATCAAATAACCTTCTTTTAGATGAAGCTGATAAAATTGTTGATAAAGAAAACATCGATATTATAGTTATGGGAACTCGAGGAAAAACTAACGATAAGAAAATTACTTTTGGTAGCCATACACTGCAGGTTTTAAGGTATGTACAATGCCCCGTTTTGGTTATTCCAGAAAACTATAAATATACCCAACCTAAACATATCCTTTTTCCAACAGATTACATGATACCTTTTAAACGAAGAGAGTTAAAACTACTTTGTGAAATGGCTGCTCCTTATAGAGCAATAATAGATATGCTTTACATTTCTAAAAGCGAAAAGCTATCAATGAGGCAAGAAGATAATAGAGATTTTGTTAAGGAAACATTATGCAAAAATGTAATAAATTTTAAAATTGTTAAAAGCAAACATATTGTTAATTCTGTTTATAAATATATTAAAGAAAATAATATTGACATGTTGGTTATGGTCAATACCAGACATTCGTTTTTAGAAAATATATTGTTTCAATCTCCAATAGATGAATTTAGTTTAAATCTAGACATTCCTTTTTTAGCACTACAAAATATGCAAAGGGATCAATTATAAATTAAAAAAAATAAAAATCATGAAAAAAATACTTTTGCCTACCGATTTTTCAACGAACTCATGGAATGCCATAGAGTATGCTTTGCAGTTGTTTAAAAAAGAAGCTTGTGAATTTTATTTATTAAATACTTACACGCCAACAGTTTATCAAGTAGAGTATTTATTGGGAAATCCAGCTCAATATGATATCCCTGACCCAATAATGGAGACGTCTTTAATGCAACTAAAAAACATGAAAGATAGAATTAAAAAAGACTTTAATAATCCAAAACACCGCATTGAAACAATGTCTGTGTTTAATACCTTAATTCCAGAAATTAAAGAAGTTGTTGAAGATAAAAATATAGACTATGTTGTAATGGGTACTAAAGGCGCTACAGGTGCAAAAGAAATATTGTTTGGTTCTAATACGGTTCATGTATTTAAAAGTGTAAAATGTCCGGTATTAGCAATTCCTGATAATTTTAAGTTTGAAACACCTCATGAGATATTATTCCCTACAGATTTTGAAATAGATTATACGAATCAACACATTAAGCCTTTAATGGATATTACGTCCATGTATATCTCTAGAATTAATATTTTACATGTTTCTTATGGCTATGAATTAACTGAAGAACAAAAGAAAAACAAAAAGACATTAGAAAGTTTGGTAAGTAATAAAGCACATCTGTTTCATAGTGTTGCGAACCAATCAGTTCAAGAAGCTATCACAGATTTTCAATTGAAGGCACGCATTAATTTATTGGTAATGATTAATAATAAACATTCATTTTTTGAAAATTTATTTTTTAAATCGACTATCAATCAAATAGGATTTCATTTAAATATTCCTTTTTTACTAATTCCTGCTAAAATAAATTAAGCTTAAATGATGGAAAATAAAATTTTATTACCTACAGATTTTTCAGATAATTCGTGGAGTGCAATCGTTTATGCTTTAAAACTCTATCAGGATGAGGTTTGTATATTTTATCTTTTAAATGCTATTGATATGGAAGTTTCAACCATGTCTAACTTATCTAATAAAATGTTAAAAAAGATGCGAGAAAATGCATTAAGAGAATTATTAGAATTAAAAGATATGACAGAAAAGAGCAATGCTAATGAAAACCATAGTTTTGAGATAATTATCAGTTCAGAAGATTTAAACAGTGCTATAGATAACGCTGTTAATAAGTATGAAATAGATCTTATAATTATGGGAACTAAAGGGGCAATTGGTATTGATAAATTTTTGTTTGGTACAAATACCGTACATCTTGTTAATAACATGCTATCATGTCCTGTTTTAATTGTTCCCGATGAATTTGATTTTGTTGAGCCAAAGCAAATAGCTTTTTCAACAGATTTTAATCGGTTTTATAGTGAAAAGGAATTAAAACCAATTTTAAGATTAGCTGATTTGTATAATGCTAAAATAAGAATTGTTCATATTAATGTAGAAGAATCTCTTGATGATTTACAAAAGTATAATTTAACGGTTTTAAAAAGTTATTTGCAAAATAATGACTATTCTTTGCATTGGATGCCAGATTATGATAACAAAGCGAATGAAATTAAAGATTTCATTACGGAATTAGATGTTAATTTGCTCGCTATGGTTAATTATAGGCATAGTGTTATTGAGAAACTTATAAAAGAACCAGTTATAAAAAAAATAGGATTTCAACCTTTAGTTCCATTTTTAGTTATACCCGAATGAGCTGACACATATTATTAAGTAATGCAATGTTCTAATTTAAATTGAAACTATAAATAATTGAAAAATGAAGCGCAAGATTTTGTTACCAACGGATTTTTCTAAGAATGCATGGCATGCCATAACCTATGCACTTCAATTATACAAAAATAACGCCTGTGATTTTTACATTTTAAATGTGTTTTCTGTGGCCAATAATGTTCTAGTTGGTTTAATAAACATGGAGCCAGGAAGTGAATTATATGAAACAGCCAAACTCAAATCTGAAAACAAATTAGCAAAAGTTTTAGATAGGATAAACTTATTGGATTATAAGAGTCCTAAGCATCATTTTCAGGTAATTTCGAAATTTAATAATCCGGTTGAAGCTATAAAAAAAGTCGTTGAAGAAAAAGATATTGAAATGATTATTATGGGAACTAAAGGCGAAACAGATTCTAGAACGAATGCGTTTGGAGGTGTCGCTGTAGATGTTATGGAAAAAGTGCGTAACTGTCCGGTATTAGTTGTCCCTGAATTAGCAAAACATAACTTACCCAAAGAAATTGTTTTTCCAACAAGCTTTAAAACACATGTTAAAAGGCGCGAGTTAAATTATTTAATAGAGTTAGCTAAGATTTGTAAGGCCTCTATCAAGATTCTGCATATTGTTAAAGAAGAGAAATTAAATAAAACTCAGCTTAGTAATAAAAAACTATTAGAAGAATATTTTGGAGATATAGCGTATTCATTTCACTCACTTAGTCATATTGAAATATCGACAGCAGTTAATTGTTTTATAGAAAGTAGAGGTAGTGATATGGTTGCCTTTATAAATAAAAAACACGCCTTTTTTGGAAGTATGTTAACACACCCATTAGTTAAAGACTTAGGGTATACTTCTAAAGTGCCAATAATGGTAATGCACGACCTAAGGAACTAAAGCTTTGTTTTAAGTTAACACAGCTTTTAGAATATAAAATAGAATTACTTTTTTAACAATTTAAAATTAGATCAAATGAGACGTGTAGGTATATGGTTAGATAAAAAGAAAGCTCATATAGTTAGTATTTATAATGGCAAAGTAAGCTTTAATACAATATTATCAGGTGTTGAAAATTTTCGCATTTATGGAGGTTCTGGAACTAGATTAAAAGGAGGTCCGCAGGATGTGGTTCAAGACAGTAAGTTTTTAGAACGTGAAAAACATCAGTTAAAAAAATATTTTAAAACGATTATTTTAGAAATTAAAAATGCGGACGAAGTAGTAGTTTTTGGACCGGCAGAAACACGTGAAAAGTTTTATAAAGAATTATCTGAAAAACATAATAATTTGGTTACTATAATAAAAGATGTTGTTAAAGCAGATAGCATGAGCAAAAATCAAATTAAAGCTTGGGTTAAAAAGTTTTATGATTATAAAAAGGTCAAATCTAGTTAGTTTTTAAAACTACGAGTCATATTTTTTCGGTCCTTACGATTTTAGATTCTTTAAAATGGAAATAAATACGATTGATATTATTAAATCTTCTGGCGAAAAGGTGAAATTTTCATTAAATAAATTAAAAACATCTTTGAAACGTATTGGAGCTGATAGTAAAACAGTCAATCAAATAGTTGAAACAGTAAAAGATGAACTTTATGAAGGTATTACAACAAAAGAAATATATAACAGAGCATTTACAATGCTTAAAAAAAAGAAAAGCTATTTAGCCTCTAAGTACAAGTTAAAAAAAGCAATTTACGAGTTAGGACCTACCGGGTTTCCTTTTGAACGATTTATAAGCGCCATTTTAAAATATTCTGGATTTAAAACAGAAGTTGATAAGGTTTTGAAGGGCCAGTGTGTTACCCACGAAATTGACGTTGTTGCACATAAAAATAATGAAACTACTATTATTGAATGTAAATTTCATAATGATCAAGGGCTAAAATGTAATGTGAAAGTTCCTTTATATATAAACTCTCGATATAACGATGTAAAAGCGCATTGGAAATCCAAAAAAAAAATAGAAACTAAACTCACAAAGGGTTGGGTAGTAACCAATACACGTTTTACTACTGATGCATTGCAATATGGGAAATGTGTTAATCTGTATTTATTAAGTTGGGACTATCCAAAAGATAATGGTTTAAAAGATAGAATTGATCGTTTAGGCTTATATCCAATAACGGTATCTACATTATTAACCAATAGAGAGAAACAGTTTTTATTGAGCAGAGATATTGTACTATGCAGAGAATTAGTTGGTGATGTTTTTTATTTAGATCATTTAGGGATTTCAGAATCTAGAAAAGAAAGAATACTTAAAGAAATAAAAATGCTTTGCCATACTTAAATTATTAAAATTGGAAAATTTTGCCATTTTACATTTTTTAGGAGCTTCAGGGGTAGTTACTGGATCTAAGTTTCTTATTGAAACTACAGAAAAAAAGATTCTGATAGACTGTGGGGTTTTTCAGGGGCTAAAAGAATTAAGAGAGCTGAATTGGATCGATCTTCCCATTGATGTTCAAGACATCGATGTCGTGTTATTAACACATGGTCATTTAGATCATGTTGGATATTTACCAAGGTTATTAAAACAAGGTTTTAAAGGCAATATTATTGGAACCGCACCATCATTAGCAATTGCAGAAATTATTTTAAAGGATAGTGCTAAAATTCACGAAGAAGATACTGAAAAAGCAAACAAGGAAAGATACACAAAGCATGAGCCTGCACTACCATTTTACACGAAATTAGAAGCAGAAAAAACGATTAAGTTATTTCAAGTAGAAATGATTAATAAATGGATTACACTTTCTGAACATATATCCTATAGATTTCAATATAACGGTCATATTTTGGGGGCCACTTTTATTGAACTTGATATCAATGGAAAACGGTTTGTTTTTTCAGGAGATATTGGCAGAAGGCATGATTATTTATTAGATGACCCCAAAAATCCAGAATGGGCAGATTATTTATTTATTGAAAGTACCTACGGTAATACCTTGCATAAGGATGAAAATGTTGAAGATATTCTATCTGAATTAATCATAGAAACTATTCATAAAAAAGGAAATTTAATCATACCAAGTTTTGCTGTAGAACGCTTGCAAACTCTTATATATGTTTTATGGAAACTTTACAAAAATAATAAAATACCGAATATTCCAATTTTTGTAGATAGCCCAATGGGCAACAATGTTTTAGAGGTTTTTCAACGGTTCTCGAAATGGCATAAATTATCTGTTTCTGACTATAATGCCATGTGTAATCATGTAACCATTATAGAATCTTATAAAGAAACATGGGAAACCATTGATGATAAAAGGTCAAAAATAATTATTGCTGGTAGTGGTATGGTAACTGGTGGGCGTGTTCTAACGTATTTGCAACAACTTATAGATATGAAATCTACCATTGTTTTATTAGTGGGTTATCAGGCGGAAGGAACAAGAGGCAGGCAATTACAAGATGGAGCCCATGAAGTACGCTTTTATGGTAAATATTATCCTGTAAAGGCTACCGTTAAAAGCATAGAAAGTCTGTCTGCACATGCCGATCAAAACGAGTTATTGAACTGGATGTCTCATATTAAAAACACACCTGAAAATGTGTTTTTAATTCATGGTGAGCCCGTTGCTTTAGATGCTTTCCGTTTAAAAATTCAGGATACGTATCACTGGAATGTTACAATACCTAAACTGAATGATATTATAAAATTGATGATTTAGCATTTAAATGTAAATTGTATTCGTGACTAACATTTGTTAAAAAAACTCCAATCATCTGTAATCGTACTGATAAAAATCAGTGTAAAACGCGGTATTACTAAGTAAATTAGTGTTGTGAAATAAGTTTAATTTAAATCTAGTAATATTATGACAACATTAATGAAACGAAGAAAAAAAAGTGAATTATCACCCATTGAAAACAGATTATTTACCCCTTGGAGTACTAGTTTGTTAAGACCTTGGAATAGCAGATTATTTAACTCAGGTTTTGACGATTTAAGTAGTTTATTGAGGTTTGATGATGTTTTTAAAGATGATTTTTTTGAAGTCGATAGTTTAATGCCAGCTATGAATGTAAAGGAACATAAAAAAGATTTTGAAATTGAATTTGCAGTTCCTGGATTTGATAAAAAAGATTTTGAAGTCGATATAGAAGATGATATTCTTCATGTTTCCTGCCAAAAAGAAATCGAAAAGGATGAAAAAGAAGATGATTATTCTCGTAAAGAATTTAGTTACAAATCTTTTAAAAGATCTATGATGCTTCCAACTTCTGTAGATCTCGATCAAGAAGTTAAGGCTGTTTATAAAAATGGTATTTTAAAAATTAAACTTCTAAAAAGAGAAGAGGCTATTGAAGAAGAACATCCAAAAAAAGTTATTGAAGTTAAGTAACTTTTATAAAAGCAGAAAGTAATAATTCAAGGAAAGTTTACTTTCTGCTTTTTTAATTTTAAAACACCAAGATTATGGAATCAAAGAAAACAACAGCCAAATATCAAGAATGGCTAAGTCCCGAAATTATTCACAATGCATCTCTTAAATGGTTATCTGAATTAAAGTTTATTAAGGATGAAAATTCATTTTTTGATGATTTGATTAAATCGTATACACTTCAACTCATAGATTCAAAACACTTTAAAGAAAGCAAAGTAATAATAGATGAATTAAATTCTATAAAAAAGGAGACTGATAAAATTCTTGAAGTAGTTACTATGCATGAAAAAGCCTTGCAAATATTAGTAGATGGTATCGATCAGATAAAGGAAGAAGAGGCTTATAGAAAAGAGCATTTAAGACTCATTATTGATGTAAGCAATTTTGAAAAGAAACATAGAGATGTTAAAACGCGCGTGTTTAAATTAATTAAAGGTATCATTAAAGAAGG
>NZ_DBNGMQ010000049.1:0-106390 GCF_057126245.1 Yeosuana sp.
AGTACTCAAGGTGGGAATCGAACCCACACACCCGAAAGTACTGGATTTTGAATCCAGCGCGTCTACCAATTCCGCCACTTGAGCATTTCAGACTGCAAAAATATATTATTTTTCAATAAAATACATAAAAATACTCTACAATATACTTTTTAGGTAAAAATAAATGTATAAATTTGCACCTCGTTTAGAAAAAGGAATTCTTTATCACTATAAAACAATAAGTTAACAATGCCAATTGTAGTAACAGAAGCTAAAATTTTTGCATGTACCAAAAGTAAAGTCCTGGGTGAAAAAATCGCAAAAGCGTATGGGGCAAAATTGGGTAATGTTATTACTTCTACCTACAGTGATGGTGAATTTCAACCATCTTACGAAGAATCTATTAGGGGAACTAGAATTTTTATTATTGGTTCTACTAATCCTGGTCCAGAAAATTTAATGGAAATGCTGTTGATGATTGATGCTGCTAAACGTGCATCAGCAAGACATATTACAGCTGTTTTACCTTATTTTGGTTGGGCAAGACAAGATAGAAAAGACAAACCAAGAGTTCCAATTGCGGCTAAATTAGTTGCTAAAATGCTTGAAGCGGCTGGTGCGACAAGGATTATTACTATGGATCTGCATGCCGATCAAATTCAAGGGTTTTTTGAAAAACCGGTAGACCATTTATTTGCGTCAACTATTTTTCTGCCTTATTTAAGAAGTTTGAATTTAGATAATTTAACGATTGCTTCACCAGATATGGGTGGTTCAAAACGGGCTTATGCCTATTCAAAAGCCTTAGGGAGTGATGTAGTTATTTGTTATAAGCAACGGGCAAAGGCCAATGTCATTTCTCATATGGAATTGATTGGTGATGTTACTGGTAAGAATGTGGTATTGGTTGATGATATGGTTGATACAGCCGGCACCCTAGCAAAAGCAGCAGATTTAATGATGGAACGCGGTGCTTTAAGTGTACGAGCTATATGTACGCATCCTATTTTATCAGGAAACGCGTATGAGAATATAAATAAATCGAAACTTCAAGAACTTATAGTTACCGATTCAATTCCTATATTGCCAAAAAGCGACAAAATAAGAGTGTTAACATGTTCAAATCTTTTTGCAGATGTGATGCATAGAGTTCATGAGAACAGTTCAATAAGCTCTAATTTCATAATGTAATTTAATAATTAATATAAATAGAAAATGAAATCAATTACAATCAACGGATCTCAAAGAGAAAGCGTGGGCAAAAAATCAACAAAAGCCTTACGTAATGCTGGTCAGGTTCCTTGCGTATTATACGGAGGAGATAAGCCAGTTCATTTCTCAGCAGAAGAATTAGCATTCTCTAAAATTGTATACACGCCAAATGCGCATACAGTTGTGATTGCTTTAGAAAATGGTGAAACTTTCAACGCAGTAATGCAAGATATTCAGTTTCATCCAGTATCAGATAGAATTTTACATATAGATTTCTATCAATTGTTTGATGATAAGCCAGTAACAATGAATATTCCTGTAAGACTTGTTGGAAATTCTCCAGGTGTAAGAAATGGCGGTAGATTATTATTCAGAAAAAGAAAATTAGCAATTAAGGCAATACCAAGTAAACTTCCAGATTTCTTTAATATTGATATTTCTAAACTTAAAATTGGAATGCTTATCGCGGTTGAAGAACTAAAAAGTGAAGATTTTACAATTCTGCATCCAGACAGTCAAGTAGTTGTACAAGTTAAAACTGCTCGTGCAGCTATAGAAGTTGAAGAAGATGAAGAAGAAGGAGTTGAAGGAGAAGAAGGAACAGAAGGAGTAGAAGGAGCAGAAGGAGCTACTTCTGAAGAAGCTACACAAGAATAAATATTCTTTAGATAATAATAAAAAAGCATTCTGTATTTTTCAGGATGCTTTTTTTATTTTTACACAAATTAAACTTTTATGTATTCATTTTTTAGAAATATTTTTAAAACAAAGCAATATATAGAAGTACAAGATGTTATGAAAAAATATTTAATTGTAGGCTTAGGTAATGTTGGTGAAAAGTATGCAAATACGCGTCATAATATTGGGTTTAAAATATTAGATAGATTTGCAGAACAAGAAGATATAACTTTTGAAACACAAAAATTAGCAGATGTGGCTACATATAAACTTAAAGGACGAACCTTTGTATTTATAAAGCCAAATACGTTTATGAACCTGAGCGGTAAAGCTGTCTTATATTGGTTAACAAAAGAAAAAATTCCCTTAGAAAATTTATTAGTTGTGACCGACGATTTAAACTTATCTTTTGGAAGTATTCGCCTTAAAACTAAAGGGAGTGATGGTGGCCATAATGGGTTGAAAGATATTCAAGAAAAATTAAATACCACAAATTATAATCGATTCAGATTTGGTATTAGTGATGAGTTTAGTAAAGGAAAACAGATTGATTATGTTTTAGGGGAATGGTCTGATGAAGAAAATAAAACCCTTCCCGAACGCCTGGATAAATCTGTAGAATTAATAAAATCTTTTGCTTTAGCAGGTGTAAATAACACCATGAATACATTTAACGGTAAATAAGAAATAATGTTATTCTATAATTAGTTTTTTAGTAGAGCTTCTTACACTGTCATTTACGTTTAATATATACATACCAGAATTAACATTGTTTAATAATATAGCCTCGCTAAAATTACCATCGTTTTGATAAGATTTGCTATAAATATGTCGTCCTCTAATATCATAAATGTTGATATATACTTTGTTAGAAGACTGGCTATTTAATTGAATAGTAAATTCACCTTTGTTCGGGTTTGGGAATACTTTAAAATTATTAAATCCGAACTCATCAGTACTTAACGGTGTAATGTTATCATAACATATTTCTATCGACCAGCTGTTTAAAGTACCTAAATCTCCAATACCACCATCACCTAATCTCAATATCCAATTACCTGAAGCATTTTCACCATCCCAACCATTAAGAGACGATATGGGTGATTTAAAAATGAGGCCATCCCCAATAGTACTGCAATCAAGAGTAGCACCACTATCACTAAAAGTTGCAATTATGTTTTCATCTTCGTCTTGACAAGGACTGAATGGTTCAAGTATATTTAAAAGTGTCCCGTTAGGGCTTTCAAGACCTAATAATATATCTCCCGGGAAAACATGTGAAATATCAACAGAAAGTTTTACATCAGTTACTATAACAGAAGAAGGAACATTTAAAGATGATGATTCTGTAAAACCACTACCATCATCAGTGATTGCAATAGGTACATTAACATCGGTAGAAGTAAAAATATTGCAAGCAGGAGAGACTAAAAAATCAATTCCAAAATCTTCAGAATTTATGGCAAAAAAGTTGTTGTTTGTCGGTTCAATCATAATTCTACAATACGTAGCAGGAATATTAGGTACGGTAATATTTTCACTTCCATCATTTGGAGTGTCAGATTTTAATATTGTAGAATATGTAAGTCCTCCATCAGTTGAAAGTAAAATGTTCACATTCGAGGCTCCAGCCATTGTATTGGTTTGATTAACGTTCCAGGTAATGGTTTCTGTAGTTCCGCTTATCCATGATATTCCTGTACTTGCTTGCGAAGTCACTTCAAAAGGCCCTTTGGTATCATCCCAATTCACAGTTATATCACTAAAATTATTACTACCTCCACCAGCTTTATTATCTCTAACAGTTAATCTAAACTTAGCACTTCTAGTAACTGTAGGTATTTTTTCCCAGGTTGTACTATTAATAGCACCATTTAATAAATCTGTCAATTTTGGAAATATTCTAACGGGGGATGTCGTTGGTGAGTAAGATCTAAACAAAGGTTTATCGTTACTTGTTGATGTTGGATCAGGGTATGGATCTAAAGCATTGTCTTCATCAAATTGTTCCCAGCAATAGGTGAGAATATCTGTTGCATCTGCATCCGTTGCAGAACCAATAAGTTTAAAAGGCGTTCCAATTGGTAACGTTAAATTTGAACCAGCCACAACATTTGGTACATTATTTCCAGTAGCAGTTTCAACATCACAAGTTCTTGAAGCAACATGCGCTGTCACTTGTTGTATGGATACAGCATGAAAATAAGGGTCGCTATTAGATTGCACATCGGTTTCTCCTGTTACTCCAGCATAACCCATAATAGTTGAGCCACTGCCTGGCTCCATTTGGGCAATAGTATTACCTGAAAATGATTCTGATGTAAAAGAAAACGTATGATAAGCTCCAAATTGGTGACCCAATTCATGAATAACAAAATCTATATCAAAACTATCTCCTTCAGGAATACCATCAGCAGCAGATGAAAAACCACTTCCTTTACCGCCTATATGTGCTTGGCTTACGCAAACACAACCAATACAACCTGCATTACTTTCAGCAGCATCTAAAGCAAATAAATGTCCAACGTCATAATTGTCTTCTCCTATAATGGGTGTTAAAACATCGTCTTGTAATTCTACATTCCAGTTGAGTGCAGTACTATGAATAGGATGGGTATTGGTACCTGTTGTACTAGGGGAATAAGGATCTGTATCAGGGTTTATATATACGATTTCATCATTATTCGCAATCAAAAGCAATGTGATATTAAAATCCGTTTCAAATATAGCATTAACACGTGTTAAGGTTGCTATTATACCTGCATTGGCACCTGCTTTTGAGCCACCGTGATATTGCGTGTATTCTCCAGTAACAGACAGAGCTATGTCAAAAGTATGTAGTGTTGCATCAGCAGATAATGCTTTGCTGAATTTGCTTGAATTATTAGTCTTAAAGGAAGGGTTAATATCTGTAATCGTTTTACAAATTAAGGCATTATCTTTATCTACGGTTTTTGATTTTTTTCCAACAAGTATTTTTGTAATATCTCCAGTTAAAGGATTAATAGTTATATTTTTTTCATTTTCACCTGAAATCACTATACCAGTTAACCCTTTATATGGTGATAAACTAAATCGTAAATACGATGAAGGTGAGTCAATGCCATATCCAACATAAGATCTAATTTCGGGATATTTTGCTTGCAAATCTGGATGCATAACAGAGGCTTCAAATACTTGATAATTCTCAAACTCACCATTTATATTTGGAAATGTTATGATAATGCTTGAAGATTTTGATGACCCCGTATTTCTGTGAGACGCTTTTGCTAAAGCCTTCGTTAAGTAAGCATAATTAAATTCAAAGATTTTTTCTTTATTTCCTTTTTTAGAGAATGCTTTTTGTTTATTCGATGTTGATTTAGTAGTTCCATTTACCCTATTAAAATAATTGTTTTGAGCACAAAGCGAAAAACTAAACAAAAATATTGTTAATGAGAAAACATAATGTAGTTTTGCTTTCATAAATTATTATTTAGGGCAATTTCATAAAGAGCTTGATAACAAAATTAGTTTTTTTAAATGAAATTAGCAATTAGACTTTTTTATGAGGAACATTAGTAGGATAGAATCTTATGCAAATAATAATGATGCGGTAGTAACTATAGGAACCTTTGATGGGGTACATATTGGTCATCAAAAAATCATTAATCGTCTTATAAACACCGCTAAAAAGGACCATTTAAAATCAATCATTCTCACCTTTTTTCCGCACCCAAGAATGGTATTACAAAAAGATTCAAACATTAAACTTATTAATACCATTGACGAACGTGCTCGTATTATTGAAGGGTTAGGCTTAGATGAGTTACTTGTAAAAAAATTCACCCATACATTTTCACGATTGTCCGCTGAAGATTTTGTAAAAAAAATTCTGATTGATAAACTCCATGCTAAAAAAGTTATTATTGGGTATGACCATCGGTTTGGAAGAAATAGAAATGCCAATATAGATGACCTAAAAAAGTTTGGCCTACAATATAATTTTGAAGTGGAAGAAATCTCGGCTCAGGATATTGATGATGTCGCTGTAAGTTCTACAAAAATTAGAAAAGCTTTAAATGAAGGAAATATAGAAAAAGCCAATAAGTATTTAGGGTATCATTTTATGCTTACCGGGAAAGTAATTAAAGGAAGAGGCTTGGGCAAGCAATTAGGTTTTGCAACTGCTAATATTTTTATAGATGAGGATTATAAATTAATACCAATGCATGGCTCTTATATAGTTAGCTCTCTAATTAATAAACAAGTGGTTTACGGTATGTTGAATATAGGTATGAATCCAACCGTTAATGGGGATTATGAAAGTATAGAAGTTCATTTTTTTAATTTTAATAAAGAGATTTACAATACCACGATTCAAATTAACTTATTGCACCGTCTGCGTGATGAGGTTAAATTCGAATCGGTTGAAGCTTTAAAAGCACAGTTATTAAAAGATAAAGAAACATCGCTTCAATACGTAAAATCTCATTTTGAATAATTAGATTTTTACCTATAAAACAAGTTAAGTTTCCTAGTAATTCCTAAATTTGTCACTTAAATTTTAAAACATGTTACAAGTACCTTTTATTAGAGAACATAAAGACTTAGTAATTGCTGGTTTGGCAAAACGAAATATTGAGGCAACTAGTTTGATACATGATGTTATTTCTTTAGATGAAGACAGACGTCGTATTCAAACAGAGTTGGATAGTTTATTAGCTGAATCAAATGCCTTGTCGAAGGAAATTGGGAACTTGTACAAATCAGGAGAAGCACAAAAAGCCAATCTTTTAAAAGAAAAAACAAGCCAGATTAAAGAAACCACCAAAACGCTTAACGAGTCTCTTACAGATAAAATTGAAGCTTTAACAGAATTGCTTTATAAAATACCTAATGTTCCAAACGAGATTGTTTCTCAAGGTAGTACAGAAGAAGATAATGAAGAAGTTTACAAAGAAGGCGATGTTCCTGTATTACATGAAAATGCTTTACCACATTGGGAATTAGCAAAGAAATATGATATTATTGATTTTGAATTAGGAAATAAAATTACGGGTGCTGGTTTTCCAGTGTATAAAGGAAAAGGCGCTAAGCTTCAACGGGCTTTAATCACCTATTTTCTTGATAAAAACACAGAGGCTGGCTACACAGAATATCAGTTACCACTTTTAGTGAATGAAGCCTCTGGTTTTGGAACAGGTCAATTGCCTGATAAAGAGGGGCAAATGTATCATGTTACTGAAGATAATTTGTATTTAATACCAACTGCTGAGGTTCCTGGAACCAATATCTTTAGAGATGTACTGCTTAATGAAAGTGATTTACCCATTGGCATTACGGGTTATACACCTTGTTTTCGTCGTGAAGCAGGTAGTTACGGTGCGCACGTAAGAGGTTTAAATAGATTGCATCAGTTTGATAAAGTTGAAATTATTCGTGTTGAGCATCCCAATAATTCATACAAGGCATTAGATGGTATGGTTGAACATGTTAAAGGTATTTTAAAAGAATTGAAATTACCTTATAGAATTTTAAGATTATGTGGTGGCGATACGTCTTTTGCCTCCGCTTTAACCTATGATTTTGAAGTGTTTTCTACAGCACAAAACCGTTGGTTAGAAATTTCATCGGTATCAAACTTTGAAACCTTTCAAGCGAATCGCTTAAAATTGCGCTTTAAAAATAGTCAAGGAAAAAATGAGTTAGCTCATACCCTTAACGGAAGCTCATTAGCATTGCCTAGAGTACTCGCTGGCATTTTAGAAAATTATCAAACTAAAGACGGTATTCTAATCCCAGAAGTACTACAAAAGTATACAGGTTTTACTATAATTGATTAATTCAAATCAACTTAAAACATCCTATAGAAATCGATTTATTTTTAAATATTATCGACGAAGTGTTTAAAAAACAAGTTATTTAACGATTTTTTATTGATTTCTTTTGAGATTTCAGATATATTTTAGAAGTTAGCTCAACCAAATCTAGTTAGCCTAAAACCCATGAAAAACCTTAAGAGAATTTTCCTTCTTTTATTGCTAGTATTTTTTGCCAGTAAAGTTTTATTTTCAGATTTTGAATTGTCTAAATCTGAAAATAAAATCACAATTGTGGTAAATAAATAGGGATATATTTTGATATAATAATGTCCCCAATCTAGTAATTATTTCGTTTTTAAAAATTAACGGAAATTAATAGGTATTTATTTAGGTTGGTAAATGCCCGAATTTTATTCGGGCATTTTTTTATAATAATATTTACAATTTCTAGGCTTCACATTTGTTATATTTACCATATGAGATTCCTTTTTATATTAGTACTCTTAATAAGTGCAAATGCCTTTGCACAAGAAGATATTTTTGCAAATGATTATTTTGAAAATAGCGAGTATGAAAAGGCTTTAATTGAATATAAAAAGCTATACACAAAATCACCTTCAAATATTAATTATATTAATAGAATTGTAAGTTCTTATCAGCAATTAGAAAACTATGATGAGGCCGAAAAATTCCTATTAGAACTTTTAGAACGTTTTAATTTCCCTGCTTTTTTAGTTGAATTAGGATATAATTATCAACTCAAAGATGCGTTGGATATAGCAAACTCCTATTACTCAAAAGCGCTGGCTGGGATAGAACAAAATCCTAATAATGTATTTTCAGTATCTAGGAGTTTTCAAAGTCACTCATTACTAAATGAAGCACTAGCAGCCTTTGAAAAAGCTATGATATTAAAACCAAGTTTTAATTTTAATTTACAAATGGCTCAAATTTATGGGGAGCAAGGTAATGTTGAAAAAATGTTTAATAGTTACATTGATTTTGTTGAATATAATGATGTTGCTTTAAATAACATTAAACGAGCCATTAATGATTTTATAAAAGAAGATGCTACTAATGAAAATAATATTCTTCTAAGAAAGATTCTACTCAAAAAGAATCAGGAAGAACCAAAAATTATTTGGAATAATATGCTCAGCTGGCTATTTATTCAACAGAAAGATTTTAATAAAGCCTTTATTCAAGAGAAAGCTATTTTTAATAGAAACCCTGAAAGTTTAGACAGGATTGTGGACTTATCGAACATTGCGATGAATGAAAAAGACAATGAAGTGGCTAAAGAAATTCTTGTTTATTTAATTAATACTGCACAAGATATAGATACATTACTTGATGCACATTACAACTTACTTCAAATTGAAACAGAAGAAAGTCTAAGTGAAAATTATAAAAAAATAAACCAAAAGTATTTGGATTTATTTCAAGAATATGGAACGTTTTCGCAAACTTTGGATTTACAAGTTGCTTATGCTCATTTTTTGGCATTTTATTTAAACGATACTAATAAAGCAACTATCTTTTTAGATAATACACTTAATTTACCATTAAATGATTTGCAAAAAGCTCAAGTTAAGTTAGAACTTGGTGATATTTATGTTTTAAAAGAGGAGTTTAACACGGCGTTAATTTATTATACACAAATACAACGTAGTTTAAAGAACAGCACCATATCACAACAAGCCAGATTTAAAGCTGCCAAAACAAGTTATTATAAAGGAGAGTTTACATGGGCAGAATCTCAACTAAAAATTCTCAAAGCATCAACATCACAGTTAATAGCCAATGATGCTTTAGATTTAAAACTTTTAATTTCAGATAATAAATATGAAGATTCTCTTCAGGTCGCATTAAAATTATATGCTAAAGCAGATTTAATGGCATTTCAAAATAAAAATGAACAAGCTATTTCTTTATTGGAAACCATTTTAAAAAATCATAAAACAGAAAGTATTGTTCCTCAAGCCTTATACAAGCAGGCACAGTTATATGAAGAGATAAAGGAATATCTAAAGGCAGAAACTAATTATTCAAATATTCTAATAAATTATAAAGATGGTATATTAGTTGATGACGCTAGTTTTGCATTAGCAAATCTTTATCTTAATTTTCTTTCGCAACCAGAAAAAGCTAAAGCATTATATGAAGATATTGTATTTAATCATGCAGATAGTATTTTCTTTATAGAAGCTAGAAAGAAATATAGAGCGTTAAGGGGCGATGCAATAAATTAGCTAAAGGTTTTTTATTTAAAAAAGACCTCAGCAATTCCATAACTTAACTATACGAATTCTATAAAACGAATAGAGAAATAAGTCTTTATTTATGAAAAAAGGGTAAAACCTTTTGAAGATGATTAAGAACTTCTGTTATTTGCAAAACAGTTATACAAATAAATTAAGATTACCATGATAATTTATAACGTAACATCTAATATTAATGAAAGCATTCATGAAAAATGGCTAGAATGGGTTAAAGAACATATTCCACAAGTGTTATCTACCGGTCATTTTACCGAAGCTAAATTAACAAGGGTATTAGTAGAAGAAGACCTAGGTGGTGTTACTTACTCCATTCAATATAGAGCAAAATCTAGAGAAGCACTTGAGTCTTATTATAAAAATGATGCAGACATTTTGCGTCAAGACGTTTTAAAACATTTTGGAGAACGAGTGTTATCCTTTAGAACAGAACTGGAAATAATTGATGAGTATACAGTAACAGAGAAATGATTTAAAAGACACATTTAATTATGACCGTAAAAGCAAAGAAACATTTAGGACAGCATTTTTTAAATGATGAAATTATTGCAGAAAAAATAGCAGATACACTTTCTTTAAACGGTTACGATAAGGTTTTAGAAATTGGTCCAGGTATGGGCGTTTTAACAAAATATCTTCTTAAAAAAGATATCAAAACCTATGTAATTGAAATTGATCCAGAATCAGTTGAATATTTAAAAGCCAATTTTTTAAATCTTGCACCCAGAGTTATTGAAAAAGATTTTTTAAAGTATGACTTAAATGATGTTTTTAATTTTGAGTCATTTGCTATTATTGGAAATTTTCCATACAATATTTCGACCCAAATTGTTTTTAAAACCTTAGAAATGCGAGCGCAAATTCCTGAGTTTTCAGGCATGTTTCAAAAAGAAGTAGCTCAACGTATTTGTTCAAAAGAAGGAAGTAAAGTGTATGGCATTTTATCGGTTTTAGCGCAGGCATTTTATGAAGCCGAATATTTATTTACTGTACCGCCATCAGTTTTTAATCCGCCACCAAAAGTAGAATCTGGAGTACTAAGACTCACAAGAAAAAAAGATTTCACATTGCCTTGTGATGAGTCATTACTTTTTAAAGTGGTAAAAACCGCATTTCAACAACGCCGTAAAACGCTTCGTAACAGTTTAAAAACATTCAATTTAAGTGATAGTTTAAGAGAAGATGTTATCTTTGACAAACGTCCGGAGCAATTAAGTGTTCAAGAATTTATTTCGTTAACACTTTTGATTGAAAACGATAATTAAAGCCTATTAATATTTTATTTTGATAGAAGAAACCGAAAACATACAATTTCAATTAAGCGATGAACTTATTGAGCAAGTAGAACTTTTAGTTGAGCAACAAAACGACAAAGAACTACAAAAACTCTTAAAGGAATTTCATTACGCTGATATTGCCGAAATTCTAGATGAACTTAATCTGGAAGAGGCTATGTATGTTATTAAGCTTCTTGATTCTGAAACGACGTCTGATGTCCTCATGGAACTTGACGAAGATAACAGAGAGAAGGTTTTAAAAAACTTATCAAATAAAGAGATTGCAGAAGAAGTTGAGGAGCTTGATACCGATGATGCCGCCGATATTATTGCCGAGCTGCCCGAGGAACGTCAGCAACAGGTTATCTCACATATTGAAGATGAAGAGCATAAAGAAGAAATTAGAGAGCTTTTAGCCTATGATGAAGATACAGCTGGTGGACTTATGGCTAAAGAGTTGGTTAAAGTTTATGAAACATGGACAGTTGCCGGATGCTTACGTCGAATTAGAGGTCAGGCCAAAGAAGTAACGCGCGTACACTCCATTTATGTGGTAGATAAGCAAAACAGACTTATAGGACGGCTTTCTTTAAAAGATTTAATTGTAGCAAAAAGTGAACAAAAAATATCAGATATATATATTAAAAGTGTAGACAGTGTTAACGTGCATGATGAAGCAGAGGATGTGGCTAGAGTCATGCAAAAATATGATTTGGAAGCCATTCCGGTAGTCGATAATAACCAAAGACTTTTAGGGAGAATTACTATTGATGACATTGTAGATGTCATGAAAGAAGAAGCCGAAAAGGATTACCAATTAGCAGCCGGTATTACCAGCGATGTGGAAGCCGATGATAGTATTTGGGAACTTACAAAAGCACGTTTGCCTTGGTTGTTAATAGGGATGTTTGGTGGTATTGGTGCGGCAAGTATCATAAACGGTTTTAGTGATGCCATGCTAAAATTCCCTGCATTAATGCTATTCATTCCGCTAATTCAAGCCACAGCAGGAAATGTAGGTGTACAATCGTCTGCTATTGTAGTTCAAGGTATAGCCAATGACTCTATTGATGGCAAACTAGTATCACGATTATTTAAAGAGTTTCTTTTGGGTCTGGTTAACGGACTCGCCATTGCAATCATCGTTTTGATTATAAGTCATTTTATTTTTAAAACAACCTATTATGAATCTTTAACCATTTGCATTGCGCTTATTGCTGTTATCATTATGGCGGCTTTAATAGGTACGTTTATCCCTATTTTTCTTGATAAAAGAGGTATTGATCCTGCGGTTGCTACCGGACCGTTTATCACTACAAGTAATGATGTTTTTGGAATTTTAATATACTTTTTAATAGCCAAAATTATTATCGGGTTTTAATGAAAATTCTTCATTTAGATACTAATCACCAATTATTAATCAATCAACTCAATGAGTTAGGTTTTATCAATCACGAAGATTATAATTCTTCTAAAGAAATGATTGAAACAAAAATTCAGGACTATGATGGTATTGTAATAAGGAGCCGATTTTCAATTGATAAACAATTTATTGATGCTGCAATAAATCTAAAATTTATTGGAAGAGTAGGTGCTGGATTAGAAAATATAGATTGTGATTATGCCGAAAAAAAAGGCATCACGCTTATTGTGGCTCCAGAAGGTAACAGAAATGCTGTTGGTGAGCATACATTAGGGATGTTACTATCGTTGTTTAATAAACTTAATAAAGCAGATGACGAAGTGAGACATGGGAAATGGTTACGTGAAGAGAATCGTGGTATTGAACTCGACGGGAAAACCATTGGTCTCGTAGGATATGGTAATATGGGAAAAGCCTTTGCTAAAAAATTATGCGGGTTTGATGTTGAAGTGGTTTGTTACGATATTAAAGACCATGTTGGCGATGAAAATGCTAAACAAGTATCACTATTAGAATTACAAGAAAAAGCAGATGTTTTAAGTTTACATACACCACAAACGCCATTAACGTTGAATATGATTAATAAGGCTTTTATTAATCAATTTAAAAACCCATTTTGGTTTTTAAATACAGCTCGAGGGAAAAGTGTAGTGACCAGTGATTTAGTAGACGCTCTTAAATCTGGTAAAATTCTTGGTGCTGGATTAGATGTTTTAGAATATGAAAAAGCATCTTTTGAGAATTTATTTTCAACAGAAATACCTAACGCTTTTCAATATTTAATTGATTCTGAAAATGTTTTATTAACGCCGCATATTGCTGGTTGGACCATAGAAAGCAAAGAAAAATTAGCACAAACTATTGTGGATAAAATAAAAATAAAATTTTGCTAACTTTAGAAGTTTAAAAGTTAGATTATGCAATATAAAGCTAGTTCGCCTGAAGATTATATAAAACAACTCCCCAAAGAACGACAAATTGCTATAAGGAAGATTCGAGAACTGATTATTAAAAACTTACCGAAGGGATTTGAGGAAACCATGTGTTATGGGATGATTGGTTATGTAGTACCTCATAGTATATACTCTGATGGTTATCATTGTACTCCAGAATTACCTCTTCCTTTTATAAATATCGCTTCCCAAAAAAACTTTGTTGCTGTTTATCACATGGGTATTTATGCAGAAAAGAAATTGTATGAATGGTTTACTAAGGAATTTCCTAAGTATACCAAACGTAAACTAGATATGGGTAAAAGCTGTATCCGTTTTAAATATATGGATGACATTCCTTATGAGTTAATAGGAGAGTTAGTAAAAAAAATGACCGTTGATGATTGGATTACGGTTTATGAAAACAATATTAAAAAGAAGTAATATTAACCGATAACAACTAAAACTATGAAATAAGGAGCATTTTCAGTAAGCCTAAGTGTTAAGGATATTAAGGTTTCAAAACAATTTTATGAAAAACTAGGATTTAGTGTTTATGCTGGGCAAATAGAAAAAAATTATCTTAATTATGAAAAATGGAAATGCCCTTATTGGTCTTTTTCAGGGGATGTTTAAAAATAATATTTTAACCTTTAATCCAGGTTGGGATGAAAATGCAAATAAACTTGAATCTTTCGATGATATTAGAGCTATTCAAAAAGAACTAAAATCAAGTGGTGTTAAATTTGAAAATGAGGTAGATGGAAGTACAATGGGACCAGCGAGTTTTGCGCTTTTTGATCCAGATGGAAATACCATACTTATAGATCAACATGTGTAAATTTGCTAAAACGAAAAAAAGAGTTACTGGTATTGGTGAATTATTTTTTAAAACAAAAGACCCAAAAAAAACAAAAGATTGGTATAAAAAACATTTAGGTTTTAATACGGATGATTACGGTTGTACGTTTTGGTGGAGAGATAAAAAAGGCAAAGACTGTGCTACACAATGGAGCCCGTTTCCCCAAGATACCCGTTATTATAAGCTTTCAAAAAAAGATTTTATGTTTAATTAGCGTGTGTAAAATTTATCAGAACTTTTAAAAACATTAAAAGAAGAAGACGTGACCATAATTGGTGAAATAGAAGAATATGACTACGGGAAATTTGGCTGGAGACTTGATAATAAAGGCAATAAAATTGAGCTTTGGGAACCCATTGATAGTGTTTTTTTGTAATTTCCACAATTAATTTCACAAATCATAATTACTATTGACCTATATAGAAATTTTACAATCTTTTAATTTATCTTGGTTACAATGGACAGCTATTGGTTTAGCTGTCTTTTTATTAGGATTAGCTAAATCTGGGATTAAGGGAATTGGAATTATTATCGTGGTAATTCTAGCTTTTGTGTTTGGTGAAAAAGAATCTACAGGCGTTTTGTTACCCATGTTAATTAGTGCTGATATTTTGGCGGTTATCTACTACAATCGCCATGCACAGTGGAAATATATTTTCAAGCTATTACCTATGATGATTGTTGGTGTCTTGGTAGGCGTCTGGTTAGGAAATGATATTTCTGAAGCGATTTTTAAGCGATTAATGGCCATTATTATTATCGGTTCTGTTATTCTCATGTTTTTGTCAGAAAGAAGAAAATCAACCGCCGTTCCTAAAAACAAATTATTTCCCTGGATTGCAGGGTTTTTAGCAGGATTTACAACCATGATAGGTAATTTGGCTGGACCGGTTTCAAACATTTATTTTCTCGCAATGCGATTTCCTAAAAATGAGTTTATAGGAACAGCGGCATGGTTATTTTTTATTATTAATGTGTTTAAGTTACCATTTCATTTTTTTATCTGGAAAACCGTTACTATAGAAACCTTAGTTTTAAATTCAGTCATGATACCCCTAGTCGTCGCAGGTTTTTTTATTGGAGTATCCATTGTAAAACTTATTTCAAATTTAAATTACCGGAGATTTATTTTAATAGTGACTGCTATTGGCGGGATTATTTTATTATTAAGATAAAACAGAGCTACGATTTTTTTTACTACTTTTAAATTTCAAACCAAAATAAACTATCATGTCAGAAGAAAAGAATTTTAGCGACGACCTTAAAGGTAAGGCGAAGGAATTTACCGATGAGGCCAAGGAAACAGCTTCAGAATTTGCAGAAAATGCAAAAGAAACCTTTACTGATAGTAACAAGAAAATATTAGCTGGCGTGCTGGCTATTTTATTTGGATCGATTGGGATACATAAATTTATATTAGGATATACCAAGGAAGGTCTTATTATGTTGGCTATAACTTTAATTATTGGGGTATTTACGTGTGGCATTGGTGCTTCAGCCATGGGAATAATTGGTTTAATTGAAGGGATTATTTACCTAGCAAAGTCTGACGAAGAGTTTTATAATACGTATCAAGTAGGTAAGAAACCTTGGTTTTAAAAATATTTAGAAATAAAAAACCCAAAACTAATTTTGTCTTTTTTATTTTATTTTTTGTCTTTTGGTATTATTTATTTTCTTCAGAATTCTCCGTGAACTTTCGTTCCAATTCGGCTTGAAATTCCTCCATAACAGGCTTTACGGTACTTTCAGGTAAGTCGGCAATTTTAATGTACATCAATCCGTCTACAGAATTATTGAATAACGGATCTACATTAAAAGCTACGAGTCTTGCATTTTGCTTGATGTATTTTTTAAGAAGAACCGGTAAACGTAAAGCTCCTGGTTCTATTTCGTCAATAAATTTATCAAACTTATTTAAATCAGCTTCAGTTTCATCAAACACAAAATCTTTATCGGCATCTTTAAGTTTTACTTTAAACTCTTTTTTAGGATGCACATATTGTGCTAAATAAGGGTCATAGTAATGTGATTTCATAAATTCAATCATTAAAGATTTAGAGAAGTTTGAAAACTGATTGCTAATGCTAACTCCGCCAATTAAAAACTTATGCTCAGGAAAACGCAATGTAGTATGCACAATACCTTTCCAAAGTAAAAACAGTGGCATGGGTTTTTGTTGATATTCTTTGATGATAAATGCACGGCCCATTTCAATGGATTGACTCATCATCTTATGTAGTTCTGGCTCAAATCTAAAAAGGTCCTGAAGGTAAAAACCATCAATGCCATATTTAGCAAATATCTTCGAACCAAGCCCCATTCTATAGGCTCCTGCAATTAATTTAGATTCATTATCCCAAAGAAACATATGGTAATAAAAGGTGTCAAATTGATCAAGGTCTATAGCTTCATTGGTACCTTCACCAACTTCCCTAAACGTTATTTCTCTGAGCCTTCCTATCTCTCTTAAAATGTTAGGAATTTTATCTGCTTGAGCTAAAAACACTTCATAGTTTTTACTTTGTAATAGCCTACAATCGTCTTTTCTAATAGCCTCGACTTCTTTAGCCATTAACTCAGGGGCAATAGGCGTTACAATGCGCTTAGGTATTTTAAGGGTTTTTAGGGATGAAGAGAGATTGTCTAATATTTTAGATTTATCTTCAAAAGAATTTGATAGCATGTAGGTTTTGCGTCTTAAAAAATCACAAAACTCATCAAGTGAAGCATGCTCTTTTTGATCAACAACCGAAATAGGCTTTCCTATTCTTACTTTAATAACTCGACGTTTTTGAGTCAACAATTCAGAAGGCAGTTTAGCTGTTCTTAAAGTGTCACTAATTTTAGAAAGCTTATAAAAAAGCCGACTGTTTTTGGCATGAAAATAAATGGGCACAACAGGAACTTCGGCTTTTTTAATCAATTTCATGGCTGCCTCTTCCCAAGGCCTGTCAACTACCAATTTACCATCTTGATACGTTGAGACCTCACCTGCTGGAAAAATACCAAGCGGATGCCCTTCTTTTAAATGTAACAAAGAATTTTTAAATCCTGAAATACTCGATTTTGCGTCTTTCCTGTCTTCAAAAGGATTAACAGGCATGATATAAGGTTTTAATGGCTCTATTCTATGTAATAAGAAATTGGCTATTATTTTAAAATCTTGTCTCTGTTCAAGCATTAATTTTAACAACAAAATACCATCAATACCACCTAAAGGATGATTTGAAATGGTGATGTAAGCCCCATCTTTTGGTAATCGGTTTAAATCTTCTTCAGGGATTTCAAATTTTATTTTGAAATCATCAAGAATGCTATTTAAGAAGGTAAGATCTTTAAGATGTTTATTGCGATTGTAAATTTTATTAAGCGTAGATATTTTTAGCAACTTAATAAGAAGCCATCCAATAAAAGTACCAATAAAACCATAGTTATCAATATTTATAACTTTAGCGACTTCTTTTGCGGAAACTAAACCCGTATCAGTTTTTTTGGCCATACTTACAAACCTAATCAATTTTTTTATTTTTTACTCGCATATAATAAGGCAAAGACATTATGAAAACCATTAAAATTATCTTTTATCTACATTTTAAAATATTATTCAGTTACAATTTGAATGGTTCCTTGTGTTAACTGTTTAAGCAATATTGTTTTACCTTGTTCTAGTTGCTGAATGGCTTTATCGTTATAGTTTCTAATGGTATAAAGCGATACATTTTCATAGCAACTTACATTAAATTTTGCTTTTAAATGATGTAACAATTTATCCAGATTGAGATATATATTATCAACACAAACAGAAAAACTAATGGCCGAATTTTGAATGACATCTACTTTCATTTTATATAAATGAAGTAAGCTAAATATTTCACTAATATTATCTTCAACAATGTATGAAAAATCTAATGAAGACAATGAAATTAATACTTGATTTTTCTTGACAATAAAACAAGGAATATTAGGCTCAAGAGTTATGTCTTTCCCGATTTTTGTTCCTGGTTTTTCTGGGTTTAAAAAAGATTTTACAAACAATGGAATTTCTTTTCTCTGCAGAGGTTGTAATGTTTTTGGGTGAATAACCGAAGCCCCATAAAAAGCTAATTCAATGGCTTCTCTATAGGATACGGTATTGAGTAATTGGGCGTTCTCAAAATAACGCGGATCTGCATTTAAAACACCAGGAACATCTTTCCAAATGGTAACGCTTTCTGCATTTAAACAATAGGCAAAAATAGCGGCTGTATAATCACTACCTTCTCTACCAAGGGTTGTGGTAAAATTGTTGGCATCGCTTCCTAAAAAGCCTTGTGTTATGTTTAAAGTAGAGGTTTTAAATGTCGTGGATATTAAATGTTGGGTATCTTCCCAATTTACATTAGATCTTCTATAATAGTTATCCGTCTTAATATATTCTCTCACATCTAACCACGTATTTTTTAAACCAATATCGTTTAAATAATGACTTATAATAAGCGTAGAAACTAATTCGCCAAAGCCTATAATTTGGTCATAAACAAAGTTGTAATCAGGCGATTTATTACTATTTAAAAAACGGTTTAATTCTTCAAACAAATGAGATACATTTTTAAAAACGGCATGGTGTTCATTTTCAAATAAATCTAAAAGAATGGCATTATGGTATTTTTTAACCTCTTGTAATGAACTTTGTAATTCACCTTTATTATTAAAATAGTTATTAAGAACGATTTCTAAGGCATTGGTTGTTTTGCCCATAGCAGAAACTACCACTAAGGTTTTATTGTAACCTACTTTTTGTAATACAGAGGCTAAATTCTTAACTCCATTGGCATCTTTTACAGAGGCGCCACCAAATTTAAATACTTGCATTATCGTTTAGATATATAATTTTTTATGCCTTGTTCATTGAGATGAACCACATTCCAATCGCGCATCACATTCGCACCATTTTTTTCGTAAAATTTAATGGCAGGTTCGTTCCAGTCTAGAACTTCCCAACTAATACGTCTTACACCTAAAGAATGGCCGTATTTTACAACTTCATCTAATAACTTTGAACCAATACCGGCACCTCTCATAGCTTCACTTACAATTAAATCTTCAAGGTGTAATACGTTCCCTTTCCAAGTAGAATACCTATGGTAAACCAACGCCATACCTTCAATTTTGTTGTCGACCTCTGCTATAAAACAATGAAATGCAGGATTTTCACCAAAACCGTCTTGTTCTAAATCATTTACCGTTACTTCAACAGCATCGGCTTCTTTTTCAAATACTGCTAATTCATGAATTAGATTAAGCACTTGGGGCATATCTTCTTCAGTGGCATTTCTGATGGTGAAATTCATAGTTCTAAATTTAATTCAAAGATAGTGTAAAGTTCTTTATTTAGAAATGTGATTAATATACGAAAACGTTGTAGTACAATGAAAAATAATTGATATTTGTATAAAACAAAATTAAAATTTTACATGGCTAATAAAAAGCAAACTTTAGGTGAGTTTATTATAGAAAATCAAGCGTCTTTTAAATATTCATCTGGAGAATTATCTAGCCTTATCAATTCCATTCGCTTAGCTGCAAAAGTAGTTAATCATGAGGTTAATAAAGCAGGGTTGGTTGATATTATTGGTGCTGCAGGTGATGTAAATGTTCAAGGAGAAAATCAGCAGAAATTAGATGTGTATGCGAATGATAAATTTATTCAAACACTTACCAATAGAAATATAGTCTGCGGTATTGCTAGCGAAGAAGAAGATGATTTCATTTCTATTAACAGTCAAGATGAAAATCATCAAAATAAATATATTGTCTTGATAGATCCGTTAGATGGCTCTTCAAACATTGATGTGAATGTGTCTGTTGGAACTATTTTTTCTATTTATAGACGTGTCACACCTATTGGTACGCCTGTAACTTTGGAGGATTTTTTACAAAAAGGCAATCAACAAGTTGCCGCTGGGTATGTGGTTTATGGAACGTCTACCATGCTGGTTTATACAACTGGCGACGGGGTTAATGGCTTTACCCTCAATCCTGCTATAGGAACATTTTATTTATCACACCCTGATATGCAATTTCCTGAAGATGGGACTATTTATTCAGTCAATGAAGGGAACTATATTCATTTTCCTCAAGGTATTAAGAATTATATAAAGTACTGTCAAAAGGAAGAAGGCGATAGACCATATACATCGAGATATATAGGCTCTTTAGTGTCAGATTTTCATAGAAATATGATAAAAGGCGGTATTTATTTATACCCTAAAAGTTCTTTAAATTCTAACGGTAAATTACGCTTGCTGTATGAATGTAATCCTATGGCATTTTTAGCTGAACAAGCCAATGGAAAAGCGAGCGATGGATTTACCAGGATTATGGATATACAACCTTCAGAATTACATGAACGCGCACCATTTGTTTGTGGCAGTAAAAACATGGTTGAAAAAGTTGAAGAGTTTATGAGAGACGCACATTAATTTTCTTTAATCCAGTTTAAGCAGTCTTTAAAAGTTTCAAAAATATGTTCATAGGGTATTAAATCAGGGATGATATCAATACGTTCCATCATATATTTTGGTTGATTTTGAAGATCAACAAACAAAGCAGTGATATTATTTTTACTAAGTTCCTGTAATACATCTTCCATAGCATATAGTCCTGATTGATCGATATACTGCATACGGTCTAAACGTATAATTACTTTTGAAGCCGTATTTGGAATTTGTGCTGCTAAACTTAAAAACTCGTTAGTCGAACCAAAAAATAAAGGGCCTTTAATATGTTTAATAAAAACATCTTCTTTTAATTGAGGAGGAAAACCGTGTTCATCTTCCCAGACTTCTTCTTTTAAAGATTTAACATCTGAGCGTTCTGCTGTTAAATCGCCAATTTTTTTCATAAACATTAAAGAGGCAATAACCAATCCAATACCTACAGCATATACTAAATTCCAAAAGGTTGATAATAGTAATACCACAATCATTACCATAACTTCAGAACTTAATTTTAAAGGACCAATTTTAATATCTTTAGGTAAACTAGGTATAGCTTTTAAGCCTTTATAATCCATAACACCAATACCTACCGTTATTAAAATACCAGCAAGTACTGCAGCTGGAATTTCTGAAGCTACCGGCCCTAAACCTAATAATATAAAAAGAAGCATAATACTAGCAATCATGCCTGATAGTTTTGTTTTTCCTCCAGAATTAATATTAACTACCGTTCTGATAGTTGCTCCAGCTCCAGGAATACCACCAAAAATAGCCCCAATACCATTACCTATACCTTGCCCAATCAATTCTTTATTAGGTTTGTGTTTAGTTTTTGTCATATTATCTGCCACCACGCTTGTTAATAACGAATCTATCGCTCCAAGCAGTGCTAGTGTTAGAGCTGTAAAGATATACGGTGTAATTTTTTCTAAACTAAAAGTTGTGAAAATTTCTAGATTAGGAATAGGAATACCACTAGGGATTTCTTCAATACGTCTGTATTTTAATCCAAATGCAATAGCAACCCCTGACACAACCACTAAAGCTACTAACGTGCTTGGTATTTTTGTGGTAATACGTTTAAAGCCATAAATGATAAAGATGGTTGCTAATGCTAAAATCAATTCTAACCATTTTATTTCTTGTATTGCTCGCGGTAATACTTTTAGAGTTCCTAAAACACCTGAGGCTTTATTTTTGGCAAGTGTTTTAGATTCTTTTAAAATGTCATTTTCAGTTATAAAATGTGCTCTATTTACGGTTTCTTTAAAATTTTCTAGGACTAAGATACCTTCACCAGCCTCTTCTTTTAAAATATTTTCTAAGATTAATTCTTCTGCTTCAGGTTTAAATTGACTTACAAATTCCATGTCTTCTTTTGGATAATATCCTATAGAAGGTAAAACTTGCGTGATTAAAATAATGACACCTATCGCTGTCATAAAACCGGAAACTACAGGATAGGGAATGTATTTAATATATTTGCCTAAGCCTAATGCGCCAAGACCAACTTGCATTAATCCCGCTAATAAAAACACCGTTAAAATAGCTGGTAGTGCTTTTTCAACATCACCATCATTTACAGCTATGATGCCCGCAATTACAACCATACTAACAGCGGTCATAGGTGCAGTTGGCCCAGATATTTGAGTACTGGTGCCTCCAAAAAGTGCTGCGAAAAAAGAAAGGAAAATAGCACCATAAAGTCCGGCACTAGGACCTAAACCTGAAGAAACTCCAAAAGCTAATGCAAGAGGTAAAGCGACAATACCTGCGGTAATTCCTCCAAAAGCATCACCTTTTACATTTGAAAATAGTTTCTTCATAAATTATTGTTTTTGATGGATTGTAATGTAATATTTTTTTTGTTTTAAAAAAAGTAGTCTTAAATACCTTAAAGCAATCTTTAGTTAAAAAGGCAGCACTAATGTAATTATTAATACTGCCTTTTGTGGTATTCTTTTTCAATATATTTTTATTCCTTAACTCATAATGTATTATTCAAAAAATTCAACTGCACCAGTATTAATATCATACATCGCACCAATAATTAAAATTTCCCCATTTTTCTCCATTTCACTAAGAACTGGACTTTCTTCATGAATTCTGTCAATGGTTAATTTAACATTCATGTGAGATACATTATCTACAAACTCTGAGTTTTTAGAATTTCTTAAACTTGCATCTTTTGGTTCTTTAACCGCTTTAACCGCAGGTTTAATTTTACTTAACATAGACGTTAAATTGCCAAGTTTAGCATCGTCACAAGCACCTTTTACGGCACCACAACTGGTATGTCCTAAAACAACAATAAGTTTTGTCCCTGCTAATTTACTAGCAAATTCCATACTCCCTAAAATATCTTGGTTCACAAAGTTTCCAGCTATTCTTACACTAAAAATATCACCTAATCCTTGGTCAAAAACCAATTCGGCTGATACACGTGAATCAATACAACTTAAAATCGTTGCAAATGGAAATTGGCCATCGCTTGTGTCATTTACCTGTTCTAATAAGTTTCTATTTGCTTTTAAATTATTTTGAAACCTTTGATTTCCTTCCTTTAAATATCGCAATGACTTTTGTGGTGTCATTGTTGCTTGTGTTTCTCTTGTATGTGCCTTCATGATATTTTAATTAATTTAGTTTAATTCTCAAGTTTAGAATAAGATGCGCTACCAGTTAATAATAGCGATACATTAAGCTTACTTATGACATCTTTTATTTCAAATTCACTTATGTTTTCTATCTTTTCAGTATTCTTTTTAACTCTATCAACACATAGTAAGTTAATGTTTTTTTTTGAAAGATAGTTAGAAAGATATTCTATAGAATTATCTCCTTTTTCAAATACATATTCAATGGTTTGTCTCTTTATATCAGTATTTCCTTCTTTTATAGAGGTGGTATTATTGACTATTTTGAACGATTTTAACGGTTCCTTAATATGCTTCATTAAATCGTCTGCAAACGCTATATTTAAATTCTGTTCTATGCCATTTAGGATACCAAGTGAAAGTTCTTTATTTGGTTCTAAAGTATTGCTATTAGCCACTATCATAATAACTCCGTCATGTTTTTTTAGAACAAAATCAGTAATATTATCTCCAATAAATTTTAGAGTTTTTGATTTTCTTTTACCAAGTACAATGATATCCGGTTGATATTCTTCAATGTATGTACTAATTTCATTTTTAACATTACCAAAAGCAAATCTGTAATTAATGGGTACACCGTAGGTTTCAAAAAAAGGGTTAACAATGTCCTGAATTTTCTTTTTTGTCGCTGTATATTCATGATTTATAGTACGAATAGCCGATAACTGATTCTCTTTTTCTATGATATCAGTAGGCTTTTTTACGTAGAAAAATTGTATGTCTGCATTAATCATTTTAGAAAGACTTACGGTGCTTTTTATAGTATTATTTGTAGCGTCTTTTAAATCAGAAAGGACTAAAATTTTATATTTCTTATTTTCCATTATATACTAATTTAAACTTAAGTTAGACTTAGGTCTTTGTTCAAAGAATTCAATAAAACTTGAAGGATTTTCAACAATACCGCGTTTTGAAACTAACTTAATATCAATATTTCTTTCTTTTGCTTTGAATGCAAAGTCTTCTAGAATTTCAATAATATCATGGTCTAAATATCTTGTTTTAAGAAGATCTAATTCTAAATAAGTATCTCTTGGCAAACTTTCGAGTTCTTTTAAAATTGCTCCTTTATTAAAAAAGGTTACCTCTTCGGCGAGGGTCATTTTTATTTTATGTTTTCCGTTACTTTTATCTTCAATATGAAGAAAATGAGAGTTTTGGTAACTTTTTAAAAGTATAACTATAATTCCAACACCTAAACCAAGCCCAATTCCAACTAATAAATCGGTAAAAACAATTCCTAAAACAGTGGCATTAAAAGGAATAGATTGTTTCCATCCTAAATTATACATTTTCTTGAACAATCCTGGTTTTGCTAATTTGTAACCAACTATTAATAAAATAGCAGCTAGTACAGATAAAGGAATCATATTAAGCAATCTAGGGATTAAGATGACCGATATTAATAAGAGGAATCCATGAAATATTGCCGATAATTTAGTTCTTCCTCCAGATTGAATATTGGCAGAACTACGCACTATTACCTGTGTAATAGGTAAGCCTCCAATTAAACCAGAAAGAATATTTCCTGTACCTTGAGCGAGTAACTCTCTGTTGGTTGGTGTGACATTTTTGTGCGGGTCTAATTTATCTGTAGCTTCAACGCATAAAAGTGTTTCTAAACTTGCAACTAAAGCAATGGTAAATGCTGTAACCCAAATTTCTGGATTTGTAATGGCGCTAAAATTCGGAAAGCTAAACTGATTAAAAAATGAGGTGGCATCTTCTGGAATAGGAACACTTACTAAATGCGATGCAGAAATACCTAACACATCGTTTGTTTTTGTTAGGGTATAAAAAATAATACCTATTACAACAGCAACTAAAGGTCCTTGAATAACTTGAAAAAATTTACCTTTTTTTGATAAAACTTGATCCCAAAAAATTAAAATACTTAAACCTATAACGCCAATTAAAGCAGGTCCAGGTTTTATGTAATTAACCATATTAATTATTTCTGAAAATGAATTCTCGCCATCTACCTGAAAAAAGGCAAAGTCACCTTCAGGATCGGCATGATAGCCAAAGAAATGAGGGATTTGTTTTAATATAATAATAATTCCAATACCAGTTAGCATTCCCTTAATAACAGAAGATGGGAAATAATAACCAATAACACCGGCTTTTAAAACTCCAAAAATCAACTGAATAACGCCACCTAAAACAACAGCAACTAAAAAGTTTTCATATCCTCCTAAAGCACCTATTGCTGTTAATACAATGGCAGCAAGTCCGGCAGCTGGACCACTAACGCCTATTTTAGATCCACTTAATGACCCGACTACAATACCTCCAATGATACCTGCAATAACTCCTGAAAATAAAGGAGCTCCACTGGCTAAGGCTATACCTAAACATAAAGGTAATGCAACAAAAAACACGACTATACTCGCAGGCAAGTCACTTTTAATATATTTAAACATATTATAATAATTTTACTCAATGGCTATTTAGCCAAGATTAGTTAAAAATGAATAAAATAGACTTATTTAAGCCTAAATAAACTGAAATTATAATATGTGAGATTCCGGAGGTGGAAAAATGAGATTTAAATGAGGTTTTGGATAATTCTTAAATCTATAACTAAAAAATTGGTTGACTTTTAGTGATAAATCTGCAGAAACATCATTGTTTTGTGAAGAAAAGGGCGATAATAAGTTTTTCACTTTTCCATTTTCCTCTTCTTCTGTTAATGAATAAAAGATTGAAGTATCAATAGAATTGTCCATTACGGCAATAATTGATGGCGTTACAATAAACGCCATAAATAATACTGTAAAAAATAGTGCTATTGGTTTCTTATGCATTAAATTAATTTTGAAAAAAACAAATATAACATATATCATGTTTTAAAGTGTTAAATATTCTTTAAAACATCCTAAATCAGACATCTAGGCTAAATAGAAACTAAGTCTCCTTCCATATCTTTTGAAGGCAAATCTGATTTACCCATTAAATAAATATCAACTTGTCTGGCAGCTTCACGACCTTCTGAAATAGCCCAAACAATTAAAGATTGTCCGCGACGCATATCACCGGCAGTAAAAATATTAGGGATATTGGTTTGATATTTGCCATACTCAGCTTTATAGTTTGAACGTGCATCTTTTTGAATACCTAATTGGTCTGCAATTGTGCTTTCTGGTCCTGTAAAACCCAAAGCAAGTAAGGCTAATTCACAAGGCCATGTTTTTTCAGTACCCTCAATTTCTATAAGTTGAGGACGTTCACCAGGAACCATTTTCCATTCAACATTTACTGTTTTTAAGGCTGATAATTTACCATCTTTATCTTTTACAAACTCCTTGGTGTTAATTAACCAGTTTCTTTCAACACCTTCTTCATGTGACGATGATGTTTTTAATTGTAAAGGCCAATAAGGCCAAGGTGTAGATGGAGAACGATGCCCAGGAGGTTTTGGCATAATTTCAAAATTAGTAACTGATTTGGCTCCGTGACGATTAGACGTTCCTATACAATCTGAACCTGTATCCCCACCACCAATAACAATCACATGTTTATCGGTTGCAAGAATTTGATTTTTTACTTCTTTTCCAAACAAGACTTTAGTTTGTTGTGTTAAGAAATCCATGGCTTGCACTACACCATCAGCATCAATTCCAGGCGTTGGTAGGCTTCTTTTTTCGGTAGCGCCACCACACAAAACCACAGCATCAAATGATTTTAAATCTTTTACATCATAGTTTTCTCCAACATTCACGTTCGTTTTAAAGATAATACCTTCTGCTTCCAAAATGGCGACTCTTCTATCTATTATTCCTTTTTCCATTTTAAAATTGGGGATTCCATAGCGTAATAATCCACCAACTTCATCATCTCTTTCAAAAACAGTAACGGTATGCCCAGCTCTGTTTAATTGTTGAGCTGCCGCTAAACCAGCTGGTCCAGAACCTACAATGGCTATACTTTTATCAGTTCTGTTTTTTGGTGGTTGTGGTTTAATCCAACCTTCTTTAAAAGCGCGTTCTACAATTTGTTTTTCTATATTTTCAATAGAAACTGGATCTTCAATGATTCCTAAAACGCATGATTTTTCACAAGGAGCGGGGCACAAACGCCCCGTAAATTCTGGAAAATTGTTAGTTGAATGTAATATCCAAGACGCTTTTTGCCATTCACCTTGGTGAACCATATGATTAAAATCTGGAATTAGGTTACCTAAAGGACAACCACTATGGCAAAATGGGATACCACAATCCATACATCGAGACCCTTGTTTTGTAATATCGGCCTCACTTAAAGACACAGTAAATTCTTTATAATGTTTTACACGATCGGATACGGGCGTGTAAGTTTCATCCTGTCTTTCAAATTCTTTAAATCCTGTTACTTTTCCCATGACACTATGTTGTTGTTAATTCTTCTACCATTGGTTCTTCGGTCTCTAAACGCTTTAAGGCGAGCTTATATTCTGTTGGCATAACTTTCACAAAATTACTTAGGCTGTTTTTCCAATCGGCTAACAAAGTATGTCCTAAGTTACTGTTTGTATATAAAACGTGTTTTTCAATCAATGCTTTTAATTCTATATCGTCTTCAGCCGTCATAGTCTCAAATTCAATAGTTTCGGTATTACATAATCCGTTTGTGAATTTATTATCAGGATCATAAACATAAGCAATCCCGCCACTCATTCCGGCAGCAAAGTTTCTACCTGTCTTTCCTAGTACAACTACTTTTCCTCCCGTCATATATTCACAACAGTGATCACCAACACCTTCTACAACAGTTGTAGCACCAGAATTTCTAACCGCAAAGCGTTCACCTGCAATACCATTAATGTAGGCTTGTCCTTGAACCGCTCCAAACAAGCAAACGTTACCCACAATAATATTGTCTTCAGCTATAAAATCAGCTTTGATAGGTTTTTTTACAATCAGTTTTGCTCCCGATAAACCTTTGCCTAAGTAGTCATTGGTATTTCCTTCAAGTATGAAGGTTAAACCATGAGCTCCAAATGCACCAAAGCTTTGCCCTGCAGACCCTTTAAAACTAATGTTTAGGGTATCTTCAGGTAAACCAAGGTGACCATAAATTTTTGAAATTTCATTACTTACAATGGCGCCAACGGTTCGGTTTGTATTATTAATAGGATATGCTAAATCCATTTTTTCCTTTCTATATAAAGCCCTATGAGAATCTTTAAGTATGGTGAAGTCAAGTACATCTTCTAAATGATGATCTTGTTGTTCTGTATTTCTAACAGGCATTTTCCTGTAGGCTTCTGGTCTGTGTAAAATTGCTGATAGGTCTAAACCTTTTGCTTTATAATGCTTAATGGCTTTATTAGCGTTTATTTTATGCGTTTGACCAACCATTTCTTTTAATGTTCTAAACCCTAATTGTGCCATGATTCCTCTTAATTCTTCAGCAATATAAAAGAAGAAATTAATTACATGCTCTGGTGTGCCTTTAAAGTTTTTACGCAATTCTTTGTCTTGTGTAGCGATGCCGACTGGACAAGTATTCAAATGGCATTTTCGCATCATAATACAACCTGAAGCTACTAATGGTGCTGTGGCAAAACCAAATTCTTCGGCACCTAATAAAGCAGCGATTGCAACATCACGACCTGTTTTTAACTGGCCGTCACATTCAACAACAATTCTACTTCTTAAGTTATTTAAAACTAAAGTTTGCTGCGCTTCTGATAAACCAAGTTCCCATGGTAAACCAGCATGTTTTAGAGACGTTAAAGGGGATGCGCCTGTACCGCCATCATATCCAGAAATTAAAACAACATCGGCTTTAGCCTTAGCAACTCCAGCGGCAATAGTACCAACACCAACTTCAGATACTAATTTTACATTAATTCTAGCCTCTCTGTTGGCATTTTTTAAATCGAATATTAATTGTGCTAAATCTTCAATAGAATAAATATCATGATGTGGAGGGGGTGATATCAATCCAACAAAAGGCGTTGAGTTTCTTGCAGCTGCAATCCAAGGTAATACTTTGTAACCTGGTAATTGACCACCTTCTCCTGGTTTAGCACCTTGAGCCATTTTAATTTGAATCTCACGAGCATTTGTTAAATAATGCGAGGTTACGCCAAAACGACCTGATGCCACTTGCTTAATAGCAGAATTACGACTATCACCATTCACATCTGGATGAAAACGTTTCCGGTCTTCACCGCCTTCCCCAGAATTGCTCTTTCCACCAATACGATTCATAGCAATGGCTAAGTTTTCATGTGCTTCGCGAGAAATAGATCCATACGACATGGCACCTGTTTTAAAATGCTTTACAATCTCTGTCCAATCTTCAACTTCATCAATAGGAATAGGATCTAAATTGTCAAACTCAAATAAGCCCCGAATCGTCATTAAATTTTCGGACTGTTCGTTGATTGCTTTAGAATACACATCATAACTTGTCTGATCACTTAATCTAACAGCTTGCTGTAATTTAGCAACCGTTGTTGGATTAAATAAGTGTTTTTCGCCGTTTCGTCTCCATCTGTAATCGCCACCAATATTTAAACCTAATCGTTTGTCTATTAAATTATCTGGATAGGCATATTTATAACGCTCATTAATTTCCTTTTCAATTTCATATAAGCCAATACCTTCAATTCGTGAAGCTGTATAAGGAAAATATTTTTCAACAAATTGAGAATTAAAACCTACGATTTCGAAAATTTGAGAACCTCTATACGAGTGAAGCGTAGAGATTCCTATTTTATTCATAACTTTTAAAATTCCTTTTCCAATGGCTTTATTAAAATTATCAACTGCTTTTTGTTCATCCATATCTACAATGAATCCTTCTTTTACTTGCATTCTGATAATTTCGTTAACCATATATGGGTTAATGGCACTAGCGCCATAACCAAAAAGGGTTGCAAAGTGATGTGGTTCACGGGGTTCTGCAGATTCAATAATAATATCAAAATAAGAGCGCTTACGTAAACGATTCATTTGATGATTTACATATGAACAAGCTAAAAGTGCTGGAATAGGAGCGAACTCTTTGTTAACACCTCTATCAGAAAGAATAATTATGTTTGAACGTCTATCTAAGGCTTTCGTTATTTGAACTATAATGTCTTCTAAAGCATTTTCAAGGCCATTAAGTCCTTGTGATTTTTGATATAAAATTTCAATAGTCTCCGCTTTAAAACCTTCAATAGAAATAGTTCTTATTTTTTCTAAATCAGCATTAGAAATAACTGGATTTTGTATTCTTAGTTTTCTACATTGTCTTTCGGTAATACTAAAAATATTTCTGTCTTTACCAAGGTTTAAACTAATATCAGTTACAATTTCTTCACGAATACCATCTAATGGTGGGTTTGTAACTTGTGCAAATAATTGTTTAAAATAATTTGAAATAAGTTGAGGCCTATCTGATAATACCGCTAAAGGTGTGTCAGTACCCATGGAGCCGAGTGCTTCCTTACCAGAGACTGCCATTGGTGTAATAACCTCTTGAATATCTTCGAAAGTATAATTAAATAAACGTTGTCTTGTCTTTATATCAATGGTTTCTATGGGGCACGTGTCATTAGTGTAAGGCACATCTTTTAAGTGCAGCCTTTTATTGTCTAACCATTCTTTATAAGGTCTTTCTGAAACAATTTTACTTTTAATTTCTTCATCTTCAATAATGCGGCCTTTATTCATGTCTACCAAGAACATTTTTCCGGGTTCTAATCGGCCGTGTTTTTCAACATCTTCAGGAGCAATATCAACTACACCAATTTCAGAAGACATAATGAGTTTGCCGCTTTTTGTAATGGTATATCTTGAAGGTCTTAATCCATTCCTGTCTAATAAAGCACCAATGTAATCTCCGTCGGTAAACGGCACTGATGCCGGGCCATCCCATGGTTCCATGATGCAAGCATTATACTCATAGAATGCTTTTCTTTCTTCGGTCATGGTTATATGTTTTTCCCATGCTTCAGGAATCATCATCATCATAATTTCTGGTAAAGATCTTCCTGAGTGAGTGAGTAATTCAACAACCATATCCATAGAAGCAGAATCTGATTTTCCAGGCAAAATGATTGGGAATAATTTATCTATTTGAGGCCCGAACACATCACTTTTCATAATTTCTTCACGAACACGCATCCTACTTACATTGCCTCTCAAGGTGTTTATTTCCCCATTTTGACACATAAACCGGAATGGCTGTGCTAATTCCCAGGTTGGCATGGTGTTGGTTGAGAATCTTTGATGCACTAATGCCAAACGTGTTACTAAATCTATTTGTTGTAAATCGGTATAATAGGGCCCAATATCTTCGGGCATGATAATCCCTTTGTATATTAAGGTGGTTGTTGACAAACTTGGTACGTAAAAACAACCACTTTCAGAAATTTTTGAGTTGCTGATAGTGTGTTCAGTAATTTTACGAGCAGCATAAAGTTTTGCTTTAAAAACACCTTCAGAGATATCCTCAGTTTTGCCAACAAATAATTGCTCTATAATTGGCTCTGATGCTAATGCAATTTCACCGAGGTTTGAAGAGTCTACAGGAACTTTTCTCCATCCTAAAAGCGATAATCCTTGTACCTCTATTTCTTTTTCAAAAATATTTTTACAAAATTCATATTGGTTAGATACTTTTGGTAAAAAAACCATACCTACCGCATATTCTCTTTGAGCAGGGATTTTAAAATCACAAACACGTATAAAATAATCATGAGGAATATCTATAAGCAAGCCAGCGCCGTCGCCTGTTTTTCCATCGGCACTTACACCACCTCTATGCTCTAGTTTTACAAGAATTTCTAAGGCATCATGAATGATTTGATTTGTTTTCTCTCCTTTAAGATTACAAATAAAACCTGCCCCACAATTTTCATGTTCAAATTCTGGCAAATACATTCCTTGTTTCTTCAACATAATCAACAAATTTTTAGTTTGAAATAAGACTTTTCATAGCGAATATATGCAGTAGATTTTGAATTACAACAAGTGCTAATTCATTATTTCGATTTTTGATGCATATATGATATATAAATAATGATATATCAATATAATAAAGAAAAATTATTAAATATTCAATAGTTAAAATTTAAGTATAAATATAAATATGTTAATAATAGCCGATAAAAACTGATATTCTTAAAAAGAATGACATCAAACGGTTATAGTTTCTGACAATAATTCAATTCTTTACATTGTCAAAAAACCAAAAAATCAAAATATAATTAGAATGCATCTAAAAAAATAGGGGTAAAACCATAAAATCAATAAAAGTTAATCAAATACCCCCTATTTTTTTAGGGGGTAAAACTTTTTTACATAAGTTTACGCCGTATTAACAAAAAAATAACATTTAAAAACAATAACTTAAAATTAAACAATCATGAAAAAAATTATTACACTTTCAATGCTTTTTATGGCAACGGCAATTTTTGCTCAAGAGGAAGCAACGGCTCCTTCTTTTTCTGTAAGTGGTAGTATTGATGCTTATTACAGAGCAAATTTAACTGCCCCTAATGATGAAAATGCTATCGCTCCAGGATCTTCTTTTGCTAATTTACCTGGTTTTGCTTTAGGTATGGCAAACGTTATAATGTCTTATGAAGGCGAAAAAGTAGGTTTTGTTGCTGATTTAGTTTTTGGCCCAAGAGGTGCTGACGCAGTATTTAATTCTCCTCAAGCCGATCCTTTTTATGCATCGTCTAATATTATTAACCAATTATATGCTTACTGGAATGTTAGTGAGTCTGTAACATTAACCATGGGTAACTTTAACACCTTTTTAGGGTATGAAGTAATTTCTCCTACTGCAAATTTTAACTACAGCACCTCTTATTTATTCTCTTATGGACCATTTAGCCATACAGGTCTAAAAGCTGATTTTGCTTTAGGTGAAGATTTTAGTTTAATGTTAGCTGTTATGAATGATACTGATTTCACTGAGTTCAATTCATCAGGAGACTATGCATTTGGAGCTCAATTAGGATATTCAGGACAATTCTTAAACTTTTTACTAGACCCGTCTTTCACTGAAATAGATTTTACAGGTGGATTTGATTTGTCTGATGATTTCTTCTTAGGCATCAACGCAGCTTATCTAGATGTTGAAGATGGTGGTTCATTTGCTGGTGTTGCATTATACCCTCAATTAGCTACTTCTGATTCTTTTACAATAGGATTAAGAGGCGAGTATTTCACTGAGACTGAGTTTGGCGCTGGAGCAATTGGAGGTTACGATGCAGATGGTGATGGTTCTGTATTCGCAGTTACTTTGACAGGTAGCTTAGCAATAGACAACTTAACTATTAAACCAGAAATTAGATTAGATAGTGCTTCAGAAGAAGCGTTTATTGATAATGACCTAGTTGGATCAAAAAGTCTTGGTTCATTTGTATTAGCTGCAATCTACTCATTCTAATGTGTTAACAAGAAAAAGAGAATATAAGCAAGTTCTCTAACTAAGAACTTGCTTGTGTTTATTTAATAACCCTCAAAATTATATTAATATGTCTTTATTAAATTTACCCTTAATAATTCAAGATACTGCCGCTATTGAAGGCGATATGGGAATGATGTGGATGCTAATTTCTGGTATTCTTGTATTCTTCATGCAGGCTGGTTTCTTTTTAGTTGAATCTGGAATGACAGATTCTAAAAATGCGGTGAACATCGCTATGAAAAATTTCCTAGACATCGCAGTAGGTTCTTTAGCTTTCTGGTTTGTTGGATATTCTTTAATGTACGGTTCTGATGTTTCTGGTGGAGGTTACTTCCACTGGAGCAGTTTTATCTTCTCTCAAGGTGCTGCCGATTTATTTTTCCAAACAGTATTTGCTGCAACCGCTGCAACTATTGTATCTGGAGCTATTGCAGGAAGAACAAAATATACAACCTATGCTATATTTAGTATTGTTTTAACAGCTGTTATTTATCCAATCGCTGGTGGTTGGGAATGGAATGGTGGTTGGTTAAACGCTGAATGGATGCCAGCTGAATTTATTGATTTTGCAGGTTCTTCTATTGTTCACTCTGTAGGTGGATGGGCTGCTCTTGTAGCTGCTTGGATGGTAGGTCCTAGAATTGGTAAATTCCTTGATGGTAAGCCAGTAGAAATGCATGGTCATAACCAAATGTACGCTACCTTAGGTGTTTTTATCCTTTGGTTAGGATGGTTTGGTTTTAACGGTGGTTCTCAATTAGCTTGGGGTGGAGATGATGCTGCGGCTGCTTCACAAGTAGTACTTGTAACAAACTTAGCCGCTGCAGCTGGTGCTCTAGGTGCATTACTATTTACTTGGATTAAACTAGGAAAACCTAATTTAGGGATGACTTTAAATGGCGCGCTTGCAGGACTTGTAAGTATTACTGCAGGTTGTGGTAATATGACAGAAGGTGGTGCTGTATTAGCTGGTTTAGCTGGTGGTATCCTTGTAGTATTAGCTATTGGATTTGTTGAAAAAACTTTAAAAATTGATGATGCTGTAGGAGCGATATCTGTGCACGGTATTGCCGGAGCTTGGGGAACATTAGTAATAGGTCTTTGGGGTGTTGATGGTGATACGCCAATTGGAATCTTAAATGGTGGAGGAGCTGCTCAGTTAGGTGCTCAGGCCATTGGGGTTTTAGCTTATGCTGTTTGGGCAATTGCTTTATCTTTTATCTTCTTGTTTATTATTAAGAAAGCCTTTGGCGGATTAAGAGTTACTGAAGAAGAAGAACTAGCCGGTCTTGATATTTCTGAACATGGAACGATTGCATACCCTGGTAAGAGACAAAGAGAAATGGAATAATAATTATTCTTTAACAATTATAAAAAAAAGCCTTATTTAAATAAGGCTTTTTTCTTTTTACTAAAAAAAAGATTTTAAGTGTTAAGGACTAGCTACATCAATATCATATTTAAAGTATTTTTATAATTTTATAAATAAATCCCTAAGAAAAAGGGGGTCTTATTGAATTTTTAGAATTTATTATATCTCATACCCTAAAATTTATAGGCTTATAGGTTAAATTTTATATTTTAGCGACGAAATCATAAACTACAATATAATGAAGAAAATTGAAGCAATTATTAGAAAATCAAAATACCGTCAGGTAAAAGAAGCCCTTCATGATGTTGGGGTCAACTTTTTTTCTTACTGGGATGTTACTGGCTTAGGTAATGAAAAAGAAGGACACGTTTACAGAGGTGTAAGTTATAGTACTAGCGATATACAAAGACGATACTTGTCAATCGTGGTTAATGAAGATTTTGCAGAAGCAACGGTTAAGGCTATCATAAAATCAGCAGGAACAGGAGAAGTAGGAGATGGAAAGATTTTTGTTTCTGATGTACTTGAAACATATAGAATTAGAACCGGTGAAAACGGAGGCGATACTTTAAAATAATAAACAAAACTAAATATGGAATTACTTACTACAAATAATGTATGGATGATGATCTGTACAGCACTCGTTTTTTTTATGCACTTAGGATTTGCATTTTTAGAAATAGGGTTAACCAGACAAAAAAATACATTAAACATATTATTTAAAAACGTCTTTATAATTACAACAGGACTTTTATTATACTGTCTCGTTGGATTTAACCTTATGTATCCAGGTGAGTTTAATGGATTTTTAGGGTTTGCAGGTTTCGGACTTGATTCTCCCCTAGCGACTGATGGAGCTTTAGATTTAGCATATAATGAAGGGTATACCTATTGGACTGATTTCTTATTTCAAGGTATGTTTGCTGCAACCGCTGCAACGATTGTTTCTGGAGCAGTCGCTGAGCGTATGAAGATAGTACCCTTTATGATATTTACTATATTTTATGTAGGACTTGTATATCCAATTGCTGGATCATGGCAATGGGGTGGTGGATTTTTATCTACCCTTAAATTTGGAGAAACAGAAGGCTTTTATGATTTTGCAGGATCGACACTTGTTCACTCGGTTGGTGGATGGGCAGCATTAATAGCTGTTTGGTTGCTAGGTTCGCGAATTGGTAAGTTTAAAAACGGAAAACCTCAAGCTATTCCCGGTCACAACATTCCTTTAGCAACAGCAGGCGTCTTAATCTTATGGTTAGGTTGGTTTGGTTTTAATGGTGGTTCTGTGCTTTCTGCAGATCCAGCAGCAACTTCATTAACATTAGTAACAACGTGTTTAGCAGCAGCAGCAGGGGGTGTCGTGTCCATGTTAGTATCTACAGCGATGTATAAAAACTTAGATTTAACAATGTTTCTAAATGGTATTTTAGGTGGTTTAGTTGGGATTACTGCAGGGGCAGATCAAATGAGTCCTACAGATGCTATTTTAATTGGATCCATAGCTGGTACATTAATTGTAATAGCTGTTGCTTGTATAGACAAAATAAAATTAGATGATCCGGTAGGAGCAATTGCTGTTCATCTAATTTGTGGTATTTGGGGAACACTTGCTGTTGGTATTTTTGGCGCCAAAGCTGGGTTTGAACAATTTATGATTCAGTTAACAGGGGTTGCCTCTTACGCTGTTTTTTGTCTTTTATCAGCATTTGTTATTATTTTTATATTAAAGAAAACAGTGGGTATAAGAGTTTCTGAAAAAGAAGAAATAGAAGGATTAGATGCTCATGAACATGGAATGGATGCTTATCCAGATTTTAGATTAAATGAGCATTAATGTTAGTTTAAAACTATAAAAAAAGGAAGCTAAATTTTAGCTTCCTTTTTTTATTTGGTAACAGAGCCTAGAAAGTATTAAGCAGAATTTCTACTAGCATTAATATTCCCAAATAGAGAACGTGTTACAATCTTTTCATAAATTTTCATTTGCTCCTCATCTTTCACATCTTCTTTTTCTAATTCTTGAATTTTTTTAAGCGCATATTGTTGTATGGTTAATAAGGGTAATACGATAGATTCTCTAACCTCGATAGATGCTTTTCCAGAAGGTTCATTCTCCATTAATTCTTTATATCCCGTAAGTTTTAAAAGAATTTGTTTGGTGTTTAAATATTCATCGTGAATAATATTCCAAAAACCACCAAACTCTTCGTCTTTAGACATATACTGAGTTAAATCAAAAAACGATTTGGTTAAAGACATCATAGAGTTTTCTAATAAGGTCTTAAAGAATTTTGAATTTTTATACAAAGATTCCACTTTGTGGAATTCACCTTTATCTTCATACGCTTTTAAAGCAATACCAACACCAAAGAAACCAGGAACATTTTGTTTTAACTGACTCCAAGAACCAACAAACGGAATGGCTCTTAAATCTGAAAAGACTAACTTATCTGAAGTGCCTCGTTTTGATGGTCTACTTCCTATATTGGTTTTTGCATAATATTTAAGCGTACTCATTCTTTCCAGGTAAGGAATGAACATAGGGTGATTTTTAAAGTTTTTGTAGGCTTCATAACTCATTTCGGCCAAATCACTCATTACTTCTCTATCTTCATCAGATAATGCAAGTTTGTTTTTTCCTAGGCGATTAAACATTCCAGAACTTATTAATTGTTCTAAGTTATATTGCGAAGAATCTAAGGTTCCGAAATTAGAACTAATGGTTTGTCCTTGAATAGTAAGCTGTACTTCTTTGTCCTCAATGTTAGGGCCTAGAGAAGCGTAAAATTGATGTGTTTTTCCACCACCTCTTGCTGGTGGACCACCACGTCCGTCAAAAAATATAGCTGCAATATCATATTTTCTTGACATTTTTGTTAATAGTTCTTTAGCTTTATAGATTCCCCAGTTAGCCATTAAATAACCACCATCTTTAGTACCATCAGAGAAACCTAACATGATGGTTTGTTTATTTCCTCTACTTTTTAAATGCGCCATATAATTAGGATTAGTGTATAACTGCTCCATCACTTTTGGTGCATTTTCTAAGTCGGTAATGGTTTCAAAAAGGGGCACAACGTCAACCGTTAATTCATCTTTAAATGCTACAAGTTTTAACATAGCAAAAAGCTGCATCACATTAAGTGCTGTTTGATTATTGCTTATAATATATCTGTTAGCTCCTTTTTCGCCATTGGTTTCTTGAATATATTTTATAGATTCAATGGTTCTAAGCGTATTGTAAACCATTTCATCTTCAAAGGCATTAATATCTATATTGCCTTCAGTCGCTTCAGATAAAATTTTTATTTGATCATCTTCAGATAAATCATGATAATTTTTAGGGAACGAAGAATGACCGACTTCAATTAAATGGTCTATTACTGTTGTGAATACAGAATGATGAATTCTACTATCTTGTCTAATATCCAAGGTTGCAAAATGATACCCAAAAAGGCGAATTCTGTTTATTAAACTATTAATTTCAGAAACATATAATGACTGATGATTTTTCACAACCGTATTTCTAATATCCAGTAATTCTCTTAGTAGCTCTTTAGCTGTTAAGGTTTCTGGTGTGTTTAAATCTATGCTGAAATTATATGCAATGGTCTCTAATCGGATGATACGTTCTTCAACACCTCTGAAAGTAAGTTTACGTCTTAAACTTTTTAGGTCTGCATAATATTTTTTAAGGACAGATTGTTTAAGTTTTTGTGCCACTTTTAAAGTGGTTTCCGGTTTTACAAATGGGTTTCCATCTCTATCACCACCGGGCCAAAAACCAATATTTATAATATCATTATGCTTTCTGCTATCGTCATAAATGTTTTGCTGAATGTAATTATATATTTCCCCAAAGGAGGTGTAAAATACATTTTCTAAATACCATATTAAACTAACAGCCTCGTCATATGGAGTTGGCTTTTCGTGTTTAAAGAAGGGTGTTTTGCCGAGTTGAGCAAATAAATTATTAATTTCTTTAAGATTATTGTCTTTAATGGCTTCAGTTAAATCGGTAATAATCCCTAAAACAGAACCTGGGTAAAACTGTGTTGGGTGCGCTGTTAAAACAATTCGAACTTTAAATTCATCTAGATAATTTTTTAACTCTTCTAATCTGTTTTCAGAAACAGCAGCTTCTTTAAGGTTTCTTAGTGTTCCAATTCCCTCCATATTATTTACCACAGGAAAAGCGGCATCTTCAATGGCATCAAATAATACCACCTGACGTTCTATATATTGAATAAATCTAAATAATAAATTTATTTGACTTTCTTTGTTTCTTCTAGCTTGATATTTTTTAAAAAAAGTGTCAACTATCGTGGTTGGATCATCACCGTTTGAGAATCCCTTTTTACAAGTTTCATGAAACAAAGGCAGCAGAACACCAGTTTTTGTAATCGTATCAAAAGGTAGTGTCATAAATATACTATTATAAATTTGATATTTTGACAAAACGTTTTGCTTAAAACGTGATAATTTAGGTTCTATAGACATAGCGTATTCTTATAAAATTATACGTAAAAGTAATGAAGCATAAATTAATCAGGGCGTCCTATTAAAAGTTTTATTGAATTTTAAAGTATATTGAATACTTATTGGGAATAATTAAAAAAAACCGTTCGTTAATTAGTATCTCTTTATGAGTATATTGAATAAGGCATTTAAATATATTAGATTGCTATAGTTCCTAACTTTTTTAAGTTATAAGAATGAAATTCGAATTATTTAACAGTTCTTTAATTAATATAAAGGTCTTATAAAGTGGTTGTTATATTAATGTTAATAACATTTTTAATAACTCATTTGATTTGATTTTATATGAGGGTTATTAGTCTTTATTTTTATAAACCATAAAAAGACCTTATAATCCTTTAAATAATATTCAAATATGAATTATTCCGATTTTCAAGTCGTATTTCAAGAAGTTCCAGGAGAAATTAGTTTGTGTTTTCACATTTGTGGATGTCCTATTCGATGCGAAGGTTGTCACTCTCCTCACTTATGGAGTGAGGAAAACGGAGAATTACTTACCAATAAAAAATTTGAAAAACTATTATTACAATACGACGATCTTGCTACCTGTGTTCTTTTTATGGGTGGCGAATGGCATGAAGAAGAACTACTTAACATGCTAAAAATAGCAAAGAAACTTCAATTTAAGACTTGTTTATATACAGGACAGGAAACCGTATCAAAAGCAATACGCAACCAATTAAATTGGTTAAAAACAGGAAAATGGGTTGCTGAATTGGGAGGATTAAATAGTTTAGAAACCAATCAAAAATTTATTGATCTTAAAACTAATACCGTCCAAAATAATTTATTTATAAAATCCTGAATCATATGATACGACTAACCGACTCACAAGTAAACAAAAAAATAGATTTTATTAATCATTATATTAATTCTTCAAACGCTGCCGATGGTTCAAAAGTTGATGCCAATGCTAATGTCACTTCAAAAAACATTGCTACGATGGAGGCAGAACTTAATAAGGATATCAATATTCAGGTTAATAGGGCCTTGATAAAACGAAAAATCGCTTCGTTGTTTGGTGAAGATTTAGCAAATGAATATACAAGACAAATAGAATCACATGAAATTTATGTACATGATGAAACATCTTTAAAACCCTACTGTGTATCTATTAGTATGTATCCGTTTCTTTTAGACGGACTTACTAAAGTAGGTGGAGAAAGTAGAGCACCTAAACATCTTGAAAGTTTTTGTGGGGAGTTCGTAAATTTAGTTTTTGCTATTAGTTCTCAATTTGCTGGTGCTTTGGCAACGGTTGAATTTTTAATGTACTTCGATCATTTTGCATCAAAAGATTATGGTGAAAATTATCTTGAAACGAATGAGATGGTCGTTGCAAATCATTTGCAGCATGTGGTGTATGCCGTTAATCAACCAGCAGCAGCCAGAGGCTATCAATCTGTTTTTTGGAATATTTCAATATATGATGAATCCTATTTTAATAGTATGTTTTCAGATTTTGTATTTCCAGATATGACCAAGCCACAATGGGAAAGCGTTAAAAAACTTCAAGCCTTTTTTATGAAATGGTTTAACCAAGAACGCAGTAAAGCTATTCTAACCTTTCCTGTAGTAACAGCAGCTATGTTGGTTAATGAAGGCAAACCTGTAGACAAAGATTTTACAAACATGTGCGCGCAAGAATTAAGTGAAGGAAATTCATTCTTTATTTATCAATCAGAAAGTGCTGATAGTTTAGCATCCTGTTGTAGGTTGCGCAATGAAATAAGCGATAATACATTTAGTTATTCATTAGGGGCTGGAGGGGTTGCAACAGGTTCAATTAATGTTATTACACTTAATATGAATCGATTAATTCAAAAAGGTGCTATAATTGTTGAAGAAGTCAGAAAAATACATAAATATCAATTAGCCTACAGAAGTCTTATTGAAGAGTATGAAAAAGCCGGTTTGCTCCCTGTATATCAAGCAGGTTTTATATCGCTCGATAAACAATTTTTAACCATTGGAATTAATGGCATGGTTGAAGCTGCCGAAAGTCAGGGTATTCATGTTGGTAATAACCAAAGCTATAAAAAGTTTGTCAATGAGCATTTAAAGGCTATTTATGATGAAAATAAATTAGCTAAAAAACAGCATGGTTATATGTTTAATACAGAGTTTGTACCTGCGGAAAACTTAGGTGTAAAAAATGCTAAATGGGATAGAGAAGATGGATTATTTGTTCTCAGAGATTGTTACAACTCTTATTTCTACAGTGTCGAAGACCAACAAACCAATACCCTTGATAAAATCGTATTACATGGTAAGGGTATTATTAAATATCTTGATGGCGGTTCTGCACTTCACCTTAATCTTGAAGAATCACCTAGCAAAGAAGGGTTTGTTAAACTTATTCACGCCACCGCTGCTGCTGGATGTAACTATTTCTGTTTCAATATTAAAATTACAATTTGCAATCATTGCAATGCCATAGATAAAAAAACGAATTATGTATGTACTACTTGTGGTTCTCATGATGTTGATCACGCGACTCGTGTTATTGGTTATTTAAAACGGGTATCAAGCTTTAGTTCTGGCAGACAGCAAGAACACCAATTAAGATATTATCACAAAGAAAAGCCACTAAACAGGCTCGTAGAAGTTAGGCTTGACACGATAACAAAATTTCAAGAAAAGAACCAAGAAACAGTTGCAATTTCAAGTTTAAAATAGAATTTAAACTTGAAGCATCTTGTTTTTTATGATATATATCATATTCTTTAAAGTTTTTACCGAGTATCTTTATTGATTAATTGCAAAGAGAAATCACCGAGCCTTTAATTACAAATTTAAAGATTAGGTGATTATTTTATTTAAAAGCTTGAATTATAAATTTCATATGAAAAAAACACACTCATTTCACATTCCTGTTATGGGAATTGGATTTACAATAGATACACCATTGAAAGTTGCTCAGTATGGAATGGATTCTGTGGTTTCTTTAGTTGATGACATATTAATAGAGAAATTAAGAAAAATGTATAGTGAAAAATTTGAAATTCCTTATAAGGAAATCACTAATAAAATTGAGGACTTTAGAGCCAAGAGAATTACATCATATTTAGATTTAGTCAGTGATTTAGCTGAAAAAAAGTTTGAAGCATTAAAGGATGTTGCTAACGGAAAAGTTGAAGACATTAAAGCTTACATAAGCATGCTTCCAGAAAGTTCCACGCTTAAAGAAGAGTTTAAAAAACTTACAGAAAACGGAATTAATATTTCAGAAATAAAAAAATGGGCATCAAATACGTTAACAATGGGAAGTATCGATGTTAATATTATGACCAAGGTTGATAAAGACAACTACATTAAAGATGTGAAGTTGCCAATAGAATTTAATGATGCTCATGCAGCTCTAAGAGGGTTTGCAAATAGTAAATTAAAATCATCGGTGGTGCTTTCAGCAGGAATGAACCCTAGACTTTATGCTTATATGAGTCAGTTTGAAGATTTTTATCCTAATGAAGATGGTCATTTCAATAAAAAAATAATATTGAAAGTAAGTGATTATAGATCGGCGATGATTCAGGGTAAGTTTTTGGCAAAAAAAGGGTTATGGGTTTCAGAATATAGAATTGAATCTGGTCTTAATTGTGGTGGTCATGCCTTTGCTACAGATGGTAATCTTCTAGGGCCAGTTTTGGCAGAATTCAAAGAAAAAAGAGAAGAATTAAGATTGTCTATTCAACAGCTGTTAGAACAAGAACTAATTAATCAAAAACGTGCTGTTTCAAAAAAGCCTTTAGAATTAAAAATATCAGCTCAGGGGGGTGTTGGTACAGAAGAAGAGCATAGGTTTTTAATGGGTCATTATAATTTAGATTCCATTGGTTGGGGAACGCCATTTTTATTGGTTCCGGAGGCAACAACAGTCGATGATAAAACATTGAATCAATTGGTTGAAGCAAAAGAAGAAGATTTGTATTTAAGTGATATTTCTCCTTTAGGAATTCCATTTAACAACCTTAAAGACAACACAAAGGATTTAGAAAAAGAGCATTTTATTGATAAAGGAAGACCAGGAAGTTCGTGTCCTAAAAAATTCGTATCCCTAAACAAAGAATTTAAAGAAAGTGGAATTTGTACGGCTTCTAGAGAATATCAATATTTAAAAATAAAAGAGCTTGATGATAAAGAACTACCAGTTGAAGAGTATAAATATGCTTTAAATAAAATTACAGAAAAAACATGTACGTGTGTAGGTTTAGGCACATCTGCGTTATTAGCCTATAATTTAGATACAAAAGTTGAAGGGCAAGGAGTCTCTATGTGTCCAGGACCAAATATGGCATACTATTCAAATATTATGAGTTTAAAAAACATCACAGATCATATTTATGGAAGAGCGAATGTCATCACTAGAACTGATAGACCTAATCTATTTGTAAAAGAACTTCACATCTATATTGATTATTTAAAAAACAAAATAGAAGAGGCTAAATACAGTATGAATAAAAAAGAAGAAAAATACTTGTTAACCTTTACAAATAACATGAACGAAGGGGTTTTGTATTACCGAAATTTATTTAATAACGTTTCAAATGCGTTTGAAGATATTAAACAGACGGTTTTACAAGAATTAGAATTAAGTGCTCAAATCTTACAAAATATTCATTCAGAAATAGAAAATCTTTCGCTTGTTGGGGTTAAAGCCTGATTTTCGATTTTTTAAAAAGATAAATCTTTTAGAGATAATATTTTACCAGTTTGTTTGATTTCAACAACATATTCAGAAATAGTTTTGTCTCTAAAATTTTCTAATAGTTTGTTTTTAAATGGTGATACTATAAAATGTACAGGGCATGGCGTTTCGTCATTACATTGCGATAATCCTAAGTAGCAATTATCAAATTTAGAAGTGCCATCAATGTTTTTAATTACATCCCAAATAGCATTTTCTTTATCTTTTTCTGAAAGGTAAAAACCACCATTTGGACCTTTGGTCGAAGAAACCAATTTTCCTTTAGTTAATTGTTGTAATAATTTCGCTAAAAAGGGCTGGGGCGTTTCAAGATTTTCAGCAATTGTTTTGACACCAATTTTAGTACTTTCATCGGTTTGTATAGCTAAATACAAAATAGCACGAATAGCGTATTGACAAGCATTTGATAACATAGAATATTTTTATTTTTCAAACATAGTAAAAAAAAGATGTTTTAGTCTTTAACCGAATGAATTTTTATGTTTTTAAGTTAAAAAGCAATAATTTTATTAACTATATTTTTATAATTCTAGAAATGGATATAAAGGAAAAAATAATACAACTTAAAAAGCAAAAAAATGCTGTAATTCTAGCTCATTTTTACCAAACAGCAGACATTCAAGATATAGCAGATTATGTTGGTGATAGTCTAGGTTTGTCCCAAATAGCGGCAGAAACAGACGCCGATATTATTGTTTTTGCAGGGGTTCATTTCATGGCCGAAACTGCCAAAATATTAAACCCAACAAAAACCGTCGTATTGCCCGATCTAGATGCCGGTTGTTCGTTAGCAGATTCTTGTCTGCCAGAAGCCTTTTCAGTGTTTATAAAACAGCATCCTAATCATGTAGTAATTACTTATGTAAATTGTTCGTCAGAAATTAAGGCTTTAAGTGACATCGTTTGCACCTCTTCTAACGCATTAAAAATTGTTGAATCGATTCCCAGAGACGTTCCTATTATTTTTGCTCCAGATAAAAATTTAGGAAAGTATATCATTAAAGAAACGGGCCGAGATTTGTTACTTTGGGATGGCAGTTGTATTGTTCATGAAGCTTTTTCAATTGATAAGTTAATAGTATTACATAAAAAACATCCTGAGCATAAAATTATCGCACATCCAGAATCTGAGGAGCATATTTTGAACACGGCAACTTACATTGGATCTACAGCTGGTATGATAAATTATGTTAAGGAGCACCCTAAAGAAAAATTTATAGTCGCCACGGAAGCCGGTATATTGCATAAAATGCAACAGGAAGTTCCGAATACAGAGTTGGTTCCGGCACCAACATATGAAGATAATACTTGTGCTTGTAGTGAATGTGGTTTTATGAAAGTGAATACCATCCAAAAATTGCACGATTGTTTACTAAATGAAACACCACAGATAGAAGTTCCAGAAGACATTAGGAAAAGAGCATTATTACCTATCGAACGTATGCTTGAGTTATCAAAATAATTATGATGAATACAAATTATTTAGTTATTGGTTCAGGTATCGCCGGATTAACGTTTTCGATTAAGATTGCAGAAAGGTTTCCCGATAGAACGGTTATTATTGTAACGAAAGCACATGAAGAAGAATCTAACACCAAATACGCTCAAGGTGGTATTGCTGTTGTTTTAGACAATGAAACAGATTCCTTTAAAAAGCATATTAAAGATACTTTGATTGCAGGCGACGGATTGTGCGATGAAACCGTGGTTAAAATGGTTATTGAAGAAGGCCCTAAGCGTCTTAAAGAATTACTACTTTGGGGGGCTAATTTTGATCTTGATGGAAGTGGTGATTTCGATTTAGGAAAAGAAGGTGGCCACTCTGAATATCGCGTCGTGCATCATAAGGATATTACTGGTTTTGAAATAGAACGGACGTTACTTAAGCGCGTTCATCAATTACCAAATATTACTATTTTACCATATCATTTTGCGATAGATTTAGTAACGAATCATCATATAAAAGATCTAAAATCAGAAAAAATATCCTGTTTTGGGGCGTATATTTTAGATCAAAAAACAGGAAATATTATCAAAATAAAGGCAAACAGCACGTTGTTGGCAACAGGAGGAATAGGTTGTGTCTATGGACATACTACAAATCCTATTATTGCTACAGGCGATGGTGTAGCAATGGCTTACAGAGCTAAAGCACACATAAAAGATATGGAGTTTGTGCAGTTTCATCCAACGGCATTGTATGAAGCGAAAGGCGAGTCTTCTTTTTTAATTTCTGAAGCCGTTAGAGGATTTGGCGCCTACCTCAGAAATAAGGGAGGCCACAGGTTTATGTCTGATTATGATGAACGTGCAGAATTAGCATCCAGAGATATCGTATCACAAAGTATTGATAGTGAGCTTAAAAAATCAGGTGAAACCCATGTGTATTTAGATTGTACCCATTTAGATATTGATACGTTTATTAATCATTTTCCTAATATTTATAAAGAATGTTTAGAACATCATATCGATATTAAAACCGATTGGATTCCTGTTGTTCCAGCATCACATTATTTGTGTGGTGGTATTAAGGTTAATAAAAACGGAAAAACTACGATTACTAATCTGTTCGCTTGTGGTGAATGCTCAAGAACTGGTTTGCATGGGGCCAATAGATTGGCATCTAATTCGTTATTGGAAGCGTTGGTATATGCACATAATATTTTTAAGTATCATGGAAAGAATGCGTATCCATCTTTAGATTTAAGAATTCCAGATTGGAATGAGGAAGGCACTGTAATTCCACAAGAGCACGTTTTAATTCAGCATAACCTGATACAATTGCAGGCCTTAATGCGCGATTATGTGGGTATTGTAAGAAGTAATAAACGATTAAAACAAGCCGTACGGCATTTAGATTTAATATATGATGAGGTTGAAGATTTGTATAAAGAATCTAAAATAACCACAACTTTGTGTGAGCTACGAAATATGATAAATGTATCGCATTTAATTATAAGACAATCTTTAGAGAGAACTGAAAATAAAGGCGGATACTTTAATATTAATAATGTAAAAAAATAAGCGAGGATTTGGCGAAATCCTCGCTTACAGATTATAGCGTATAAATTAAGAATCTATTTCCCTAACATTAAAAGTTCATTACAAACAACTTCAGTAATATAACGTTTGCTACCATCTTTATCCTCATAACTGCGTGAGGTTAATTTTCCTTCAATGGCCACTTCTTTTCCTTTAGTGACATATTTCTCTATTATTTGAGCCGTTTTTCCCCAAGCCACAATGTTGTGCCATTGTGTGTCTGTAATCTTTTCACCTTTATTATTAGTGTAACTTTCATTAGTAGCAATATTAAATTTTGCTAATGTTTTCCCAGATTCTAAGTTGATGATTTCTGGATCGTTTCCTAAGTTACCAATCAACTGTACTTTGTTTCTAAGTGTGTTCATAATTTTAAATTTTAATCGTTAAACAGTTAATGCTATCGAGTTCCTATGTTTCGACACTGCAAAGATGTAATAGCTTTCAAATTTTATTCGGTTAATAAATATTTAAAATCGTTTGTAAATGTTTGTAGTCGTTTGTAAACGGATATATTTTGTATATTTATCTCATGAAATTTCACCTAGAGACCGAACGATTAATATTACGAGAGTTTAGAATAACCGATTCAGAAGTTATGTTTGACTTAGATTCTAACCCCAAAGTTCATAAATATTTAGGAAATAAACCTGTAAAAAATAAAGAAGAAGCTCTTGAAATGATTGAATCGGTGATTAATCAATATAAAGCGAGAGGAATTGGGAGATGGGTTGCTATTGAAAAATCTTCAGGAGAGTTTATTGGCTGGTCTGGATTAAAGTTAGTTACCGAGTATCGTTTAAATGGTTTCACAAAATTTTACGACATAGGGTATAGATTCTTGCCAAAATATTGGGGTAAAGGCTATGCAACAGAATCTGGAATGGCAGCCAAATATTATGCGTTTAATGTTTTAAAACTACCTGAGCTTTGTGCATCAACACATATTGACAATCAGGCATCGCATTATGCATTACTTAAAATTGGATTAAATTATATTGAAGATTTTTATTCTGAAGAATGGAAACTCAATTTACGTTGGTATAAAATTAAGAATCAGTAGTTATGGCAAAAAAATGTTTAGAATGTGGCGAAAAAATTGTAGGTAGAATAGATAAAAAATTCTGTAGCGATGGTTGCCGGAATGCTTACAATAACAACGTTAATAAAGACAGCAAAAATTTAATAAGAAATACCAATAACAGACTTCGAAAAAATTATAGAATTTTAGAGATGCTTAATCCTAATCAAAAAACAAAAACATCGAGAGCCAAACTTATTGAAGCTGGATTTGATTTTAATTATTTTACAAGTATTTATACCACAAAAGTCGGCACTATATACTATTTTATATATGATCAAGGATATTTACCCTTAGAAGGGGATTACTATGCTTTAGTAAAAAGAGAAAACTAAAACGCTATTTTTTCCAAGTAGAGCCTTTTAGCTCTAAGGCGGCTTTTAAAACATCTTTTTGGCTTATTTGTCCAACAAGTTTTCCATTTTCAACTATTGGAAAACGCCTTCTTTTGGCTTCTAAAAATTTATTAGCAGCATCAAAAATACTCATATTTCCATCAATAGTTTCAACATTTTTAACCATGTAATTCTCAACGGTATGATTACTCATTGGCATATTATGATACCTACTTTCACTTATTTCTTTAATACAATCGCCTTCAGATATTACCCCAATTAGTTCATGTTTTTCATTCACTACTGGTCCGCCAGAAATGCGATATTTAATAATAGCACTAACAACTTCTTCTATGGGCTGATTAGATTTAAATGTTATTAAATTTCTTGTCATATAGTCACTAACCTTTAAAGGTGTATCTCCTGTGGTTTTTTTTGGATTTCGTCTAGCGGCAAGAAAACTTTTTATTCCCATTGTATTTAATTTTTAAGATTACTAAATGTAATTATTTTTTTCGATTTTTCCTAAATGTAAATTTTATAATGCTTTAAACAATCAGAATATATACAATTTACATGATATTGATTTACTAAAGTCTAATGCTGATAAAGTTATTTTTTGTGAAATAAAAATAATTAGCATTGTTTTAAGAGTTTAAATGTTAAATTTTTATAGTTTTATCGTTTTGAAAATAAACTTAAATTAAAATAAAGATGAAACGATTATTAGTGTTGGTTTTATTAGTATCCAGTTTCCAATTAAGTGCTCAGAATAACACTGAATTATTAAAGCATTATGAAGCTTACTATAAGCAAATGAAAAAACAAGGAGATGTTCAAGGAATTATTAACGCGATGACACATTTAAATGTGCTGTCTCCTTCTCAAGAAAGATTAGACACCCTAGGTTATATTTACATGAGTGAAGGGCAGTATTCTCAAGCTTTAAATACTATTGGAATAGACAAAGTAGTTAATGATTCTGATATGGCTGTGCAGGTTAAGGCAGTCTCATTAAAATCATTAGGGCAACCAAAGTTAGCTATTGGATTTTTTGAAGATATGTTTAAAAGAAATCCTAATGCACTAGTTGCTTATGAATTAGGAGAACTTAATTTACAAATCCAAAATTTTACAGAAGCTGAAAAGCATGTTACTTACGGATTGGAAAATTCAAAAGAAGATATGACTAAAACATTTTATGAAACACAGACACCTTATAAGGTGCCTTTAAAGTCAGCTTTCATGTATTTAAATGCTTTAATTACGTACAATAAGGATACTAAGGCTAATATTGACGCTGCCGTAGACATATTAGATTCTGCATTAAAAACAGCGCCTAATTTTAATTTGATTCAATTATCAAAAAATGAATTGTTAAGACAAAAACAAGTGTTACAGGCTGAAGCTGCAAAGGCTAAAAATTAAATAATATTTATATAGGAATGGGTGTTTTATCATGATATTACACCCCTTTTTTTGTTTTCAAATAATTCCCAGTCCCCAATAGCGTCATCATTTTTGTAAAATTAATACCAGAATCAATAGATTTATCAAGTCCTTGGAAGGAGTAATCATCAGCTGCGCTTAACGCGTAAACGACGTTTGGATTACTTGGAGTAACATCAATTACCAATCTGTTTGAATTAATGGGTAAACCAGTACCCGAAATTACGAACGAGATTTCACCATCAACTGAAATATAAAACGAGTCTGGAGTAACCGCATAAATCGTGTCAGGATTACTAGGTTTAATTTTAATGTCTTTGATATTTAAACCTTGTGAACCATTCGTGTTTATCCAAGTTGTTCCACTATCAATAGTTTTATAAACCCCATTATTAGTTGCCACCTATAAAATATTTGAATTTGTTGGATGTATGTAAATATTATTCATTGAAGTTGGAGAATTATTTACATTGAGTCCTGTAGTATTCCAAGTTGCGCTACCTCCCATAGATTTCATAACGCCTATACTATAGGAGTCTCTATTATCATCATCGCCTGTTGCAATGTAAATGATGTTTGAGTCTGAAGGGTCTATTATTATTTCTGAAACTCCATTTTGAGGTAAATCATCTGATAGCGGAGACCATGATAAACCAGCGTTTGTAGATTTTTAGATACCACCCGCAGGTGCACCAGAATAATAAGTAGTTGGGTTGTTAGGATCTACAGTTATTGAATTAACGCGACCTTGCTCAGAAGACCAAGAACCCGTATTGATATATTCAAATGGTCCTACTGGATGCCAATTGCTAGCATCTGCTAAGGATTTGTTTTGTTTTGATTCTTTAACCCTTAACCATGTGTTCCAATTCTCTTCAGATGAAGGTAAAGTACCCTCTTTTTTTACAAAATTTAGCCAATATGTTTCCCATCGCTTAAAGGGTTTGTACACACTTCCTTTAATATTTTTATCTCTTGTTTCCCAGCAAGAATCAAAGGCATCAACAATATCGTTAAAAGAAGTGTTGGTTGAGGACTTTGCGCTTGTTTTATTAAGTGCTTACATCTAAGGCGTATCTTGATTAAATTGTGCTTGAAAGCTTACAGGCAATATAAGAATTATAATAAATAATAGTCTTTTCATTCAGTTTAGGGCTTATCAATATTTCGCGAGTCTTTTTCTAACTTTTTATTCATTTGTAAATTTAAGTTTGAAACAGATTCTAAAAATTCCTTCACCGACAAAATCAATTCATTTTTTGAAGTGGTTGATAAGCTGTAGATATTTTCAAGTTTATACAGTTTTGTTTCTAAAGCACTTATTCTTGCCTCTACCGATCGTGTATTGATAGTGTCAGGAATTTTTAGCTTTAATTCTTTAAGAAAACTTACAATAGTGTCATGATTATTTTTAAAAAAAGATAAATCTCCATTTTTAACATCAGTTACAATAATTTCTAATTCGGCAAAACGATCCCATTTTTCAATAACTTTTTTTGTCTTAATATCGATATTATACTCTAAAAATTTAAGTTTTGAAATATCGCTCTTAGTTAGCTTAGTGGTGGCTGATTTACCAGATTGATTGTTGATGTCATTTTGCTTTTTTTGACCACATGAAACTAGAATGAAAAAAAGAGCGAGACTGCTTAAAAATAAAGGGAAAAATTTCATTAAATGATAATTTTGATGTATTACAAATATAGCAGAATACATGATTTCTTTTAAATTATCATCAACGACTTTTTAAATATTTTTCATTATAATACGAAATCATCAATAAAATCTTTCTAATTTTGAATAATTCTTATAAAAGAAAAAATTAATGACTCCAAAAATATTGATTATTGGTGCTTGCGGACAAATTGGCTCTGAGTTAACCTTTAAATTAAGGGATTTGTATGGCGATGAAAATGTCATTGCTAGCGACATTAGTTACAGCAACTTAGAGATTGTTAATTCTGGGATTTTTGAAATTGTAGATGCCCAAGATTACGCAGCAATTAAAGTATGCGTTGAAAAGCACCGTATAAACACGGTCTATTTGATGGCAGCAATTTTGAGTGCAACAGGTGAAAAATACCCGATGAAAGCTTGGGAATTGAATATGAGTTCCCTTTTTCATGTTTTAAATCTTGCAAAAGCAAACTTTATTAAAAAAGTATTCTGGCCATCGAGCATTGCTGTTTTTGGACCAACAACGCCAAAAGAGCAAACCTCTCAATATACGGTTATGGAACCTTCAACTGTTTATGGAATAACAAAACAAGTTGGTGAGCGTTGGTGTGAATATTATCATAAAAAATATGCTGTAGATGTTAGAAGTTTGCGCTTTCCTGGAATAATAAGTTGGAAAACTTTACCAGGAGGCGGTACAACAGATTACGCCGTTGAAATTTTTCATAAAGCAATTACAGATAAGAAGTATGAATGTTTTTTAAAAGAAGATACTTCACTTCCTATGATGTTTATGGAAGACGCAATAAAAGCAACTATTGATATTATGAAGGCGGCAAATGGAGATGTTAAAATTCGTTCATCATATAATTTATCAGCCATTAGTTTTACACCAAAAGATGTTGCGGCTTCTATTAAAGAACAAATTCCAGAATTTGAAATTACATACAAACCAGATTACAGGCAAGAGATAGCTGACAGTTGGCCAAAAAGTATTGATGATTCATATGCTAGAAAAGATTGGAATTGGAAGCATGAATTTTCGCTTCAAAAAATTACTGATGAGATGCTCTTTCAGTTGGGCGAAAAATATAGTAAAGACTCATAAAAAATATCGAATAATTGTATATTTGAGCAACTTAAACCCCAAAGAATATGCTTGAAAATTTCTGGTTCAATGTAGAGTACGGTATTAACCATGTTCTTGACATTAATGCTTATGACCATGTTTTATTTCTTATTGTATTAACAGTTTCATATATTTTTAAAGACTGGAAACGTGTTCTTTTGTTAGTATCAATCTTTACCTTAGGACATACCTTATCTTTAGTTTTAGCTGCCTATAATATTGTTAGCGTTAATGGACAATTAATAGAGTTTTTAATTCCAGTAACCATATTAATTGTAGCACTTTTTAATGTGTTTACTGCGGGAAAAGGGGCGCAAAAAGAAAAGATAGGTGTCTTGTTTTTCTCAACTTTATTTTTTGGAATAATACATGGTCTGGGATTTGCTCGAGAATTCCATATGCTTGCAGGATCAACAGATAATATATTCTTTTTATTGGTGGAATTTGCATTAGGTATTGAAATAGCCCAAGTTATTATCGTTTTTATGGTACTCTTTTTAGGGTTTTTAGCGCAAACGCTATTCAGGTTTTCTAAACGAGATTGGGTTATGGTTATTTCCGCGATAGTTGTAGGGCTCGTTGTACCTATGATTATCAATAGTGATTACTTAGCTTAAAAAAAGAGGCATTTCCGTTAATTTTCATAAAACTTTAACGAATTAGCATTGTAATTGAAATTACAACCAATTATCTTCGTTATACAGTTAAGAGTCATTATCTGAATTACATTATTTTAAAATATTATCATATTGATAAACAAACAACTTAAATACGATAAAGCTTACTTAAGAATTGCTGAAGAATGGGGTAAGTTATCTTATTGCAAGCGCAAACAAGTTGGAGCGCTTATAGTAAAAGACAAAATGATTATTTCTGATGGCTACAATGGAACACCCTCAGGTTTTGAAAATTTTTGTGAGGACGACGATGGTTATACCAAATGGTATGTGTTACATGCAGAAGCCAACGCTATTTTAAAAGTCGCTAGGTCGACGCAATCTTGTCAGGGAGCCACACTTTATATTACCTTATCTCCTTGTAAGGAATGTAGTAAATTAATACATCAAGCTGGAATCGTAAAGGTAGTTTATGCCAAAACTTATAAGGATGATTCGGGGTTAAAGTTTTTAGAAAAAGCAGGTATTGAGCTTGAGTTAATTGAAGATATAAAATGAACTTAGAAAAAAAATATATACCATTATTTGTAGGTGTAGCTGTTGCTATAGGAATCATAATTGGTGGTAAGTTAAATTTTACAGACTCTCCAGATAGATTATTTTCTACAAATAGCAAGAAGGATAAACTTAACAGGCTTATCGATTATATAGATTATGATTATGTTGATGAAGTCAATACAGACAGTATTGTTGATGTAACCGTTAATGGTATTTTAGAAAATTTAGATCCACATTCTGTATATATCCCCAAAGCGGATTTAGAACGCGTAACGGAAAATATGAAAGGTGATTTTGTTGGTATTGGGGTTAATTTTTATACGTATAGAGATTCCATAGCGGTGATAAGGCCTGTTGAGGGTGGTCCTAGTGAAAAGGCAGGGATTAAAGGAGGAGATAGAATTGTTCTGGCTAATGGTGACTCATTATTTGGAGAATATTTGATCAGAGATGAAATTGTAAAAAAACTTAAAGGGCCTATTAACTCTAAAGTAGACTTAAAAATATATAGACGCGGAGAGCCTGAACTATTAAATTTTACAGTAAAACGCTCTAACATTCCTATAAAAAGTGTAGATGCAGCCTATATGCTTACCAAAGATTTAGGATATATAAAAATTAATAGGTTCGCAGAATCTACTTATAAAGAATTTAAAAAAGGAATCAATAAATTAAAGGCTTTGGGTGCTACTAAAATGGTGCTTGATTTAAGAGATAATCCCGGAGGGTTTTTAGGAATTGCAGAGCAAATTGTAGACGAATTTTTAGAAGAAGACAAGCTTATTTTATTTACAAAAAATAAAAGGGGAGCCATTGAAAAAAGTATTGCAACTAAAAAAGGCGATTTTCAAACTAGTGAGGTTTTTGTGCTTATTAATGAGAATTCAGCTTCGGCTAGTGAGATTGTTGCAGGGGCACTTCAGGATAATGATAAAGGTACTATAGTTGGAAGACGCTCCTATGGAAAAGGACTTGTACAGCGCGAAATGGAATTGGGTGATGGCAGTGCGGTCCGTTTAACGGTATCTCGTTATTATACGCCTACAGGACGATCTATTCAGCGTTCTTATGAAAATGGATTGGATGATTATTATGATGATTACTATGAGCGCATGGAAAGTGGAGAACTTACAGATTCTACGAAAATTCAAGTAGCAGATTCATTAAAATTCACAACGCCAATGGGTAAAATTGTATATGGCGGTGGTGGTATCATTCCAGACGTGTTTGTACCCATTGATAGAAGTATGCAAAATGAAACATTAAGCTTTTTATACCGAAGAGGTTTTGTTGGTCATTTTATTTTTGAAGAATTGGAAAAAGACAGGAGTGTCCATAGCGATATGTCAAGACAAAACTTTATTGATAATTATATTATTGGTGACGACTTAGTATATGCCTTTGAAGATTTTATCAATGCCAGAACAGATTCAAAAATCACTTTTGTAGCTTATCATGATGAGGTTAAGCAATATTTAAAAGCAACTCTTGGAGATCAATTATATGGTGATGGGGCGTTTGAAGAAATTTTCAATCAAACAGATATAATGCTAGAAGAGGTAATTAATTTGAGTGAAAAACCTTAATAGATTTTATCATGTACTTTGGTGTGTTTCCCACCATTCCATAACGTCAGAATATCGGTGGCAACTTGAGAACCACTGCCAGAAGCAATAGCAAACTGGCTTCTCCATCCCGCTAAAGTACCCGCAACGTAAAGACCCTTTTCAATAAGGTGGTCTGTATTTTTTAACCAGATGCGGTTTTTTTCTTTAGCTGCTCTTGGGTGGGCTTCAATATAAGGCTCTAATCCCTTAATAGTTATTGAATTAGTATATCCAACAGCAATAACAACCATGTCTGCTTGATATGATTTTTTATTGGTAGTAACCTCAAAAAATGTATCTTTTTTAATAATTTCACTAACCTTTTCTTTATCAACTTGCATAACATGTGGATAAAGTGAAGCTAATTGGTTTTTTCCTTCCTTTAAAATGTCAGCTCCAGTTGTTCCGGGATTTAATCCCAGTACGTTATTAAACAACGCATTTTGTAAATCAGATGTTTTTTGGTGTGTAATAATACCAATCTTTTTATCATGAGCGTACACTGCTTTTTTAGCCGAACCTAAAACCAGTGCACACGATAATCCCGCGGCACCACCACCTATTATCAATACATTAAACATTATTTGTTACTTTTAACCTTTTGTTCAATACGTTTAGAAATTCTAAGAATTTGTAAAAGTACCAAAGCGCAAAGTGCCGCTAGAATAGTAATTAAAGCAATCGAGCTTTCTCCTTCAAAAGGGTTATTTTTATCAATTTTGGTAGCATTAAAAGCGATAAGTATTAAAGCAATAAAGCTGAGTAGTATGGTAAAAATCTTCATAATTAAATAAATAAAATTTTAATGTTGTGAGCAAAAAGCTTCACTGCAATGGCAAGCAAAATAACACCAAATACTTTTCTTATAATACTAATGCCGTTTTGCCCTAAGAAACGTTCAATTTTTGCAGACGTTTTAAGAACGATAAATATAAAAATAACATTTAAAATAATAGCAATAATAATATTTTCTAAGCGATATTCAGCCCTTAATGATAGTATTGTAGTTAAACTTCCAGGGCCAGCAATTAAAGGAAATGCCAATGGGAATACCGAAGCTGTCATGGGGTTTGTTTCTTCTTGTTTATAAAGTGTGATTCCCAAGATCATTTCTAATGCAATAAAGAATAATATAAATGCACCTGCAACGGCAAAAGAGCTAACATCAATACCTATAAGGTTAAGGATGCTTTTTCCTAAAAACAAAAATAAAATTAAAATAATCCCCGCGATTACTGACGCTTTTTCACTTTGTATATGTCCTACTTTTTTCCTTAAATCAATAATAATAGGTATACTGCCTACAATATCAATTACCGCAAATAAAACCATAAAAACAGTAAAAATTTCTTTAAAATTAAGTTGCATTCTAACTAGGTTTAAATTTTTTGCAAAAGTATATTATTAATACTGATATATAAGTGAAAATAATAAGAAAGTTTGGTTAATTTTGCAGACTTTAATTACATCGTTTTTATGTTCCAAATAGGAAAAACCATAGTATCAGAAGAAATTATTCAAAATGATTTTTTATGTAACCTTTCAGCATGTAAAGGCGCATGTTGCATTGATGGTGAAGCTGGAGCGCCACTAGCAAAAGGTGAGGTAAAGATTTTAGAAGATATTTATCCTAAAGTAAAACCTTTTTTACGTAAAAAAGGCATTAAAGCTATTGAAGATCAAGGTGTGTATATCACTACAGCATTGGGTGATTTGGAAACACCTTTAATTGATGGTGCAGACTGTGCTTATGTTATTTTTGATACAAAAGGAACGGCACTTTGTGCTATTGAAGAAGCCTACAATCAAGGAGAGATTTCTTGGAAAAAACCATTATCCTGTCATTTATATCCTGTAAGAGTAAAAGATTATAGTGAGTTTTCTGGGGTTAACTATGAAAAATGGGAAATTTGTGATGATGCCTGCGCTCTTGGTAAAGAATTACAGGTACCTATTTACAAGTTTGTAAAAGAAGCGCTTATTAGAAAATTTGGAGAGGATTGGTATGCTGAATTAGAAAAAGTAGCTGAGACGTATCAATAGATTTCGAATAAAAAAATAATTCTTTTTACCAAACAAAAAGGGAGCTCTACAACATTTTTTCTTATCATTTAAAAATTGCAATAGCCTTGTTTTATTGTGCTTAAGCAAATATGTATTTTTTTAAATACTTGATTATCAGTATCTTATATTTATATTTTTTAGAGGGTATTAAAAATTAACATATGTTAAGCTTTGTTAAAAACTTGTGGACATTGTTTATAACTATGCCTTTCATTTCCGAGGTCTTTTTTGAATCTTTGTTAATTCCAAAATCAATCTAATTTTCGTTTAATTCTAAAAACAAATAAAATAATGTCGCAGACAATGGAGCCCATTTTACAAGAAAATAAAAACCGTTTTGTTATTTTTCCTATTCAACACCATGATATTTGGGAATGGTACAAAAAGCAAGAAGCGAGTATATGGACTGCAGAAGAAATAGATTTACATCAAGATTTGTCTGACTGGAATAATAAATTAAGTGATGACGAGCGATATTTTATAAAACATATTTTAGCATTTTTTGCGGCTAGTGACGGTATCGTTAATGAGAATTTAGCCGAAAATTTTGTGTCTGAGGTTCAGTACAGCGAGGCCAAATTCTTTTATGGGTTTCAAATCATGATGGAAAATATCCATTCAGAAGTATATTCCTTATTAATAGATACATATGTAAAAGACGAAAAAGAAAAAGATCAGCTATTCAAAGCGATTGAAGTATTTCCTGCGATTAAAGAAAAAGCTGATTGGGCTTTAAAATGGATCGATTCTCCAAGTTTTGCTGAGCGTTTGATTGCATTTGCTGCGGTTGAAGGCATCTTTTTCTCAGGAAGTTTTTGCTCTATTTTTTGGCTTAAAAAGCGTGGGCTATTGCCAGGACTCACTTTTTCTAACGAACTAATTTCAAGAGATGAAGGCTTGCATTGTGATTTTGCAGTGCATTTGCATGAAAACCATATTGTAAACAAAGTGCCTAAAGAGCGAATTACAGAAATTTTAACGAATGCTTTAGATATTGAAAGAATGTTTATCACAGAATCATTGCCAGCAAGTCTAATTGGTATGAATTCTAAATTAATGACGCAATATTTAGAGTTTGTAACTGATAGATTATTAGGCGAGTTCGGTTGTGATAAAGTCTACCACTCAACAAATCCATTTGATTTTATGGACATGATTTCATTACAAGGAAAAACAAATTTCTTTGAAAAGCGTGTCTCTGAATACCAAAAAGCAGGAGTCCTTAATAAAGAAGATGATAAAGATAAGTTCAATTTTGATGCTGATTTCTAAGCAGAGTCCAATATTTGACTAATTATAAAATCTAATAAATAACTAACCATTTTTCTGAAGGTGTATCAGAAATTAATAAAAACCGTGTAAATAATGTATGTAATAAAAAGAGATGGCAGAAAAGAGCAAATCATGTTCGATAAGATTACCGCAAGAGTGCGTAAATTGTGTTATGGATTAAATGAGTTGGTTGATCCATTAAAAGTAACAATGCGCGTTATTGAAGGGTTGTATGATGGAGTAACTACGAGTGAGCTTGATAATCTTGCTGCCGAAATTGCTGCCACCATGACCACTGCTCATCCAGATTATGCACGTTTGGCGGCACGAATTTCGGTCTCAAACTTACACAAAAATACAAAGAAAACGTTTAGTGACGTTATGCATGATTTATACACCTATGTAAACCCAAGAACAGGCAAAGATGCACCACTTTTGGCTGATGAGGTTTACAAGGTTATCATGGAACACAAGGAAACCCTAGATTCTACTATTATATATAATCGTGATTTTGGATATGACTATTTTGGTTTTAAAACACTAGAACGCTCATATTTATTAAAATTAAACGGTCAAATTGCTGAACGTCCTCAGCACATGCTCATGCGTGTATCAATTGGTATACATCTTAACGACATTGAGTCTGCCATAGAAACATATGAGCTCATGTCTAAAAAATATTTTACACACGCTACACCAACATTATTTAATGCGGGTACGCCAAAGCCACAAATGTCATCTTGTTTTTTATTAACTATGAAAGATGATAGCATCGACGGTATATACGATACGTTAAAACAAACGGCTAAAATATCGCAGTCTGCTGGTGGTATTGGGTTATCTATTCATAATGTGCGGGCTACAGGAAGTTATATTTCTGGCACGAACGGAACTAGTAATGGTATTGTACCCATGTTACAAGTGTTTAATGATACGGCGAGATATGTAGATCAAGGTGGCGGAAAACGTAAAGGTAGTTTTGCTATCTACTTAGAACCATGGCACGCCGATATTTTTGAATTTCTAGAGTTAAAGAAAAACCATGGTAAAGAAGAAATGCGCGCACGTGATTTATTTTACGCCATGTGGATTTCAGACTTATTTATGAAACGCGTTCAGGAAGATGGTCCATGGACCTTAATGTGTCCAAATGAATGTCCAGGTTTATGCGATGTTCATAGTGAAGCCTTTGAAGCTTTATATTTAAAATATGAAGCTGCTGGTAAAGGAAGAAAAACGATTAAGGCACGTGATCTTTGGGAGAAAATTATGGAATCTCAAATTGAAACGGGTACACCGTATATGTTGTATAAAGATGCAGCAAACCGTAAGTCAAATCAGCAAAATCTTGGTACTATAAGATCATCAAATTTATGTACAGAAATTTTGGAGTACACATCTCCCGATGAGATAGCTGTTTGTAATTTAGCATCAATTGCCTTACCCATGTTTGTGAAGAACGGTGCTTTTGATCATAAAGAATTATTTCGAGTCACCAAACGCGTAACTAAGAACCTAAATAAAGTCATTGATAGAAATTATTATCCTGTAAAAGAGGCAGAAAATTCTAATATGCGTCATCGCCCTATTGGTTTAGGAGTCCAAGGATTAGCTGATACCTTTATTCAATTACGTTTACCCTTCACCTGCAATGAAGCTAAAAAATTAAATCAAGACATCTTTGAAACTATTTATTTTGCTGCGGTTACTTCTAGTATGGAAGAAGCTAAAGTTGATGGACCTTATAAAACCTATGAAGGATCACCAATAAGCAAAGGGGAGTTTCAATATAATTTATGGGGCTTAAATGATGACGATTTAAGTGGTCTTTGGGATTGGGCGAAGTTGCGTAAACAAGTTATGAAACATGGTGTACGCAACTCATTATTGGTAGCACCAATGCCAACTGCTTCAACATCTCAAATTCTTGGAAATAATGAGTGTTTTGAACCTTATACATCTAATATTTATACGCGACGGGTTTTATCTGGGGAGTTTATTGTAGTGAACAAACATTTATTAGAAGATTTAGTTGATCTTGGTTTATGGAATGATGGTTTAAAGCAAGAAGTTATGAGGGCTAATGGATCCATTCAGAATGTAGATGTTATTCCTCAAGATATTAAAGACTTATATAAAACCGTTTGGGAATTAAGTATGAAAGACATCATAGACATGTCTCGTCAAAGAGGATACTTTATTGACCAGTCACAATCACTTAACCTGTTCTTAGAAGGCGCTACCATGGCTAAATTAACATCTATGCATTTCTATGCATGGAAAAGCGGTTTAAAAACAGGGATGTATTATTTACGTACTAAGAGTGCGGTTGATGCGATTAAGTTCACATTAGATAAGGCTAAGAAAGAAGAGCCAGTCGCAGAGGAAATGGTTAAAGTTGACGAAAATCATTTAGCCCAACAAAAAAAATTAGCGGTTAAGGCTGCTGCTAAATTTGCCCAACAAAATGCCGAAGTAGAACCTATGTCGCCTGAAGAAATGAAAGCCTTAATTGCTCAAGCAAAGGAGTCAACAGGCGGTGATGATTGTTTAATGTGTGGATCATAGAAAAGTTTTTATATGGAAAGTAAATGTTATTAAGTGTTATAAAAAGCGTCTTTAAAAGACGCTTTTTTAAGCAAAACATGGCATCGGGACTAAAAAAAGTTATAAAATAAAAAACCACCTTAAGTAAGGTGGTTTTTTGCTTCTATAAAAAGATTAAACTTATTCGTCTTCCTCACGGGTAATAGTCGCTGGTTTTACAGAACTATCATGAGAACTGTGATATTCTTCTAAAAGATTCATTATCGTTTTTAATAAATCTTTAGTTTCTAATAATAGACTAAAATATAGTGTTGTGTTTTTCGGACTAGATTCTTCAGTACGTGTGCGTTCAACTTGTTTATGAATCTTATCGGATACTAATTTTAAAATTTCTTCTTTTTTGGTTAATATCATACCAATTTCTTCAAAAGAGCGAGACTCAAATGCATGTTTTGTGTTTTCAAATAATTTTTCAAAACGCGCATCAACTTCTTTTAGTTCTTTTATTTGATTGAATTTTAGTTTTTTGTGGTTATTATAAACATGTTTATGACTCACTTTAGTAATATACTCTAATGATTGAACCATATCTTGTAAATACCCTAGAATATGGATATAAAAATTACTGGCCCCAACGCTGGTTTCATCTAAATTCTTGATAAAATAAAAGATATTGTCTCGTAATTCGTCAACTTCATCAGATAATTTAACTATTTGCTTTTTATTCTTTTTAAGTAAATTTAAATCTTGTAACGCTAAACCATTAATGGCATTGGTATAAATCCTGTTTCCTCTTTTTACAACATTGGCAACATTAGCAGCACTTTCATGAATAACTCCTTGAATAGAACTACTCTCAGCTTTTATCAAACTGTCTTCAGCTTTCGATTCTTTACTTTTTTTATTATGAGCTAAAGAGCTTCTTATTAATAATCCAAAAGCAGCTAACAATAATATAGGGAACATGATAGTTATATTCAAGTTCAATAAGTAAGCAACCAAAGCTGCTGCGGTAAAGGCGCTAAATGCCGTAAAGAACCATCCACCAATAACATTTATTACACCAGCTACTCTATACACTGCACTTTCAGCTCCCCATGCTCTATCAGCTAATGAGGTACCCATGGCAACCATAAACGTTACATAGGTAGTAGAGAGTGGTAATTTATAAGAAGTTGCTATTGAAATTAAAACAGCTGCGACCATTAAGTTGACAGCTGCTCTTACCAAATCAAAAGCTGGAAGTTCGTAAGATTTATCTTTACTAAGTTTAATCACAGGCGTTTCAAATTGTTTGTCAATTTTTGTCTGCCATGATTCAGGTAATACATATGCAGATATTTGAGACATTAATACTGCTGATCTTACAAACCCACGTGATAAAAAGTTGGGTTGAAAACGTTCTTTAGTTTCACTCTGACTTGATAAATCAAGCTCCGTTTTAATCACGTTTTTGGCTTTTGTAGAAAACCACAGCGTTAATACCATTATCATGCCTGCTCCAAATAAAAGCCAGTTGTTGGTTGGTACCTTTTCAGCTAATACGTCCATGGGGAAATTCGATGCAGATAAACCAGAAGCAGTCCATTCTATAAAGGCACTATAAGCAGCCATGGGAACTCCAATAAAATTAACTAAATCGTTTCCAGCAAAAGCTAAGGCTAAAGCAAAGGTTCCAATTATAATGATAAGTTTGTAAATATTTGCCTTTGCAAAGGCGATTACACCATAAGATAATAATGACCAGAACATGAAACTAATCCCAACTATTGGCAAAACATTATGTTCTAAAAATGACTTAATGGTTTCTCCATCAATTATGTCATAAGACTGTTTAGCGAAGTTAGTGCCTCCAATTCCTTTCATAAATATGAAATAAGTAATGGATGTTAATGCAACACCTCCAAATAATGCACCTACCCATTGTGCTTTCTTTTCAAAATTATATGATAGAAGTACCCTAGAGAACCATTGTACCAATGCTCCTACAGAAAATGCAACGACAACCGAGAGGAGAATACCAAATATAATTTGCGAAGCTTTTGATGTATTAATATAATTTATTAAATCACCAAAATCTCCACCAGTATGACCAATTTTTATTAAGGCAATGGCCACTGCGGCTCCAAGTAATTCAAATACAATAGATACCGTAGTTGAGGTAGGCATCCCTACAGAATTAAAGAAATCTAGTAAGAGGATATCTGTTATCATTACCGCCATGAAAATGATCATGATTTCATCAAACATAAACTCACCAGGGTTAAAAATGCCCTTACGAGCAACTTCCATCATTCCACTTGAGAAAACAGCTCCAACGGCCACACCAACACTGGCAACAATCATAATTGTTTTAAAAGAAATAGCTTTAGAACCAATGGCAGCGTTTAAAAAGTTTACTGCATCGTTACTAACACCAACAACCAAATCAGCAACTGCTAAAATGGCTAAGGCGATAATCATGTATAAGTAAATATTATCCATAGGGTTTAGTTGTAAAATGTTTGCAAATATCATGACTAATATATAATAATTTGTTATGTAATTGTTATGTTTTTAAATAGTTTTAAAAATGAATATCAAATCCAAGTCTAAAAGTTATATTATTTTCGTTACCATCTAATTCGGTATAACTTAAATCACTCTGAACTTTTAATTTATGGCCAACTATAAATTTATTGACACCTAACGTATATTGTTTTCTTGGAGGTGTATTAGTAATAGTTTCATAATCTACTTTTGTAAATCGACCTGCAATTTCATAGTTACTTTTAAACAAATATCCTGCCTGTAAGTTTAATGCATGACCAGTTAAAACGATGTCACCAGTGGGCGTAGTGCCGTCTATTTCTGTTGCGATTTCATCATCAGCTGTACGTTTTGCATATTCACCCATGAATGAAAAGCCATTGTATTTAAACATGGCATCTGCAAAAAGAGTAGTTTGGTCTGTTTCATAAATAGAGCCATCTGTCCGTATCATATAATCCCCTGCAAATCCTCGTTCTCTAACAGCATCTTGATTGTAGTTATATGTAAAGCCAGTCATAAGTTTTGGTTTTTCCTCACGTTTTAAATCAGATTGACTGTAATCGCCTTTTGATTTAAAGGTTCCAAAAGGCAAAAATTCTAAACGAGCAGTATACTGTAGTCCACCTTCATTCCCCTCCGTAACATTACGGCCCTCACCTTGTGAAACCGAAAACTTTTCACGCATCAAGAAATTTCCACCTAGTTTAGTCTTATGATGTAACTGAATACCTAAATCACGATCAATATTAAAACGGCTATTCAGTAATGAACGGTCTATGAGTTGTAAATTTGCTGAAGAAACGACACGTTCTACATTACCTGGTAATTTGGTTTGACCTGCCCAAAGTTCCCAATTACCAGCAAAATTCCACATAATAACGGCATCTAGTATATAACGTGGTGTGTTTCTGTTAAATTGATTAGCTCCGGAAATATCTCTATTAGATAATCCTAGTTCTAATTTGTACTTAAGTTTAGGGCTATATGCAAAACCATCAAATTTTAAACGAGATCTTCGAACTATAAAATTGTGTTCTGGACTTCCGTATTGGTTGCCATCATGATCCCAAGAAGATATTGAACGCACTTGAAATCGGGGAGCAAATTTTATACTAAAAGAACTGTCTTTTGCAACAAAATTAATTAAGCCATTACCAAATGAAGTATCGCTTATTTCTTGAGCTTTAATGGAATTGATTGTAATGCTCGCTATTATAGCCATTACGCTAAGTCTTAGTTTCATTATAGTTATTAGTTTTTGTCATTGCAAATAACTGAAATCAATGTTAACTTAATGTTTCTATATGATTAAGTTTAGAACAAAAAAACTGCCTTGGCCAAAGGCAGTCATTAGATTCATGATAACGTAGTCGACAAAAACTAATAGATTATATGAAATACTAATTGTATTTTAAAATACGTTCAAATATCACTTTTAAAAGTAACTTGATTGTAAGGAGAATATTAAATAATCATTAAATATGATTTTCATTTTTTTATTCCAATGTTAAGTTTTTAGTGTATTTATATTTATAAGTAACTATAAAACAGAGCTTTGTGATTTCAATGTTAAGTAAACGTTATGAAAACATTTTTTTAATGTAAAATATGGATTATATTTGTTATATAATTATTATTACAACCCTATAGATAGATGAAAAAGATAGTGACACTGGTACTTGTTTTATGTGCTACAATAAGCTTTGCCCAAAAAGAAAGAACATTAAAATTAAATAAAGATACCAACTTAATAGACGTTGTATATTATCATGATAATGGAGAAGTAAGTCAAACAGGAGCTTATACGTTAGATGGTAAATTACAAGGGGAATGGACTAGTTTTAATAAGCAAGGTAAAAAAATTGTTTTAGCTAACTATGATAATGGAAAAAAAGTGGGTAAGTGGTTTTATTATAATAATGGAACAGTTAAAGAAGTTGATTATAGTAGAAATGTTATAGCAGGCTTAAAAGAATCTGAAGTAAAAGGAAATGGCGATTTATAAAATTGCCAAGTGGAATTATATAAAAAAAAGCATCCTATATTTAGGATGCTTTTTTTTAAAAACATATGTTATTAGTTACCTGTAGTCCAGTTTAGTCCCCAAGTAGCAAAATCTGTACCTGTACCATTTCCATCACCAGATTTGATAAAGTCTCCATCAATATTAAATGTAACGCCAGTATCATTCTTAACTTTCGTGGTGACATCAGTAAATGTTACGTCTGTTACATTTAAGTCACCACTTGTAACACCAGCACCTGTAGGGTTATCTCCTGTATCACCATCTAAATCAAATCCTTCTTCAAAACCTTGAATTAATAGGTTTGAAAATACACCTTGAGTTCCTGCTCTTAAACGAATAGCCTCAGTTCCTGCAGTATTTCCTTGACCTATAACTGTTAAATTTGTTACAGTAGGTTTAGAATAAAAACCTGCAGCATTACTAAAGTCTGTGTTATATCCATCAGCTTCAATAGCTTTATCGTGACTTATACCATGCTTTACATAAGCATTCGTTATAGAACCAGAAAACCCTTCTGTCCAGTCTAATGAATCATCCTGACAATTGGTAACGGCAACATAATTTATATTTACGGTTCCACCAAAAAACTCAATGCCATCATCTTTTCCTTCATGTGCTTGAATGTATTGAACTAAGGTTCCGTTTCCAACACCATAAAATGAGATACCATTATTTTCAGATTGCCCATCAGCGGCACCACCAGAATATTCAACACGTACATAACGTAAAATTCCAGAATTGTCATCAGCAGCAGTTCCTCCATAAGGTAAACTTGCAATTTCAGAGGTTGAAGTAGCGCTACCCGATACTGAGTTTATTGGTGCTTTTCCTAATAGGATTAATCCGCCCCAATCACCAGCGGCCGGTGAAGAGGCATCCGAAGTAAATATAATTGGGTTATCGGCAGTTCCGTTAGCAACAATTTTAGCACCTTGAGATATCGCTATATACACATTGGCGCCAGAAGCTAAAGCTGTAATAGTCATGCCAGCAGGAATTGTTAGAGTCGTTCCAGATGTCATAATTAACGCCCCATTTATTTTATAAGAATTGTTAGCATCTAAAGTTAAATTTTCAGTGTATGTTCCTGAGAGGAACATGGTTTGAGGATCTGTAGTGCCACCGCCATTATTATTTATGACGCTGTTATCATTAATAATGATATCTGCAGTGTCATCAGTGGTACATGAGAACATCACTGCAGTTATGGCTAATACTAGTAATAAATTATTTTTCATCATCTTTTGGTTTAATTATTTTTTTTTCGTTTAAAATTTATATTTAAGTAGAAGGCTCATTTCCATGCCTCTTTTATAGTTAGAAACACCTTTTCCGTTTGCAGAATTCACTACAATATCGCCAAGAGTAGTTTCTCTAATGTATTTAATAGTTGGGTTTAAAAGATTTTTAGCAGTAAGGTTGACTTCAAATTTTTTGTTAAAACTATTTTTCCAAATAAAGTCAAGTGTTGATATACTTTTTTCAATTACATTTCCTAATTGGCCAGACCCTAAGGCATCTATTCTATCTGAGAAATATGAAAACACTAGGTTGGCTGTTGGTTTATAGTTTTTAAATGTTGGAGAATAGTTAATATCTGCATTCAGAATTAAAGGAGAGGCTCCTTGCAGCTCTTCAGTAGTTTTGTTGAAACTTACATCATAAGTAGCACCATCTATTTGTTCGTATAAATCTTGTTCTGTATGCATGTAGGTAGCATTAAGACCAAGCGATAATTTAGATTCATCATTTTCGTCTGTTATAAGGTTCTTTCTTACTTCTATTTCTGCACCATAAACCGTTGCCTTATCGCCTGTTCTAAAGTAACGCTGAGTTCCTGTAGCATCAGCTCCTACAACCAGATTTATTGGGTCTTTGATTTTTTTGGTAAAGGCGGCTATTGATAGTATTTCACTTTTGCTAAAAAACCATTCGTATTTTAAATCGAGGTTTAAAATTTGCGAGTATCCTTTTTCTAATAAATCTGGGTTTCCTCCAATACGTGTCGCAATATCTTCATAAACAAAAGGTGCCATTTCCTTAAACTCAGGAATAGATACGGTCTGACTTGCAGAGAAGCGAATATTTTGTTCGTCTGTTAAGCTATATTTTATATTTAAGGTTGGTAAAAAGAAATCTTTTTTAAATGATCTGTCATCTTCGCCGCTATTCCCAAGGTTAATTACATTGTAGGCAATGGTTTGCTCTAAAGACTCCATTCTAATACCAGGAACAAATAACCATTTTTCGCCTGCTTTTATTTCTGCATCAAGATAACCGGCATAAATGTTTAAGTTTCCTTTATATGTGTTTTCTGGAGAACCAGGCCTGTTCGTATTTGAAAGGTAAGAATAGGTATTAATAACTTTAATCTCATAAATACCTTCACCACTTGGGTTTAAGCGCATGTTTTCTAGAGAAAAAATATCATTAAAATTATTTACATCGGTTACTTCAGTTGAAGGACCTACAATATCAAAACCGTATCTAATATTGTCAAATGTTCTTTGTTTATTCCTACCATCATAACCTACATTTAATTTAAAGTTTTCTGAAATATTGTAAGCTAGATTTAATTTGCTGTTAAATTCTTCGTCTTCAATATTCTGAAAATAGCGTTGGTTGTCAAAAACTACGTTGCTATAAAACGTTGGATTGGTATTTGGGTCGTTATCTAATGCAAATTGATAATTTTCTAAGGAGATACGTTTTCTATCGGGTTGCCTTGAGTATACCAGGTTATGACCAAATCCCCAATCAAGTTCTAGCTTACCTGAGGTGTGATTACCTTCAATCTGATTCACAAACATTTGGGTTTGATCAAATTGAACATTCATTTGGTAAAAACCTTGTTCTGTATCTAGAATAGCATCTCTGCTTCTTCCTTTTCCATCAATTCCAAAATATCCAACGACATCCGATGAGTTTGTTATAAAAAGAGAGTTGTATGTTAATGAATTTGAATCATCAATTTTATAGTTGATGTTTGCCATTCCTGTTGTAACTGTTGAATATTCGTATTCTTCGGCTTGTTCAAAGGCTTTCTTTTCAACTAAGGTGTAATCAATCGCCTGGCCTTTTCTGTATTCATAACTATTTTCAAACGAAGCCGTTACAAAAAGACTTAATCGAGAACCATTGTTAAAGTTAAAGGAAGTTCCTGCAGAACCACCATAGCTAACATTTATTGGTTCTCCTGCGCTTTCGGGATCGATACCATGAGATAAAATAACAGCAAATGGGTTGTGCTCATAACGCCCATAATATCCAAAATAACCAGTTCCTTCACTTCTAACAAAGTTTTTTCCTGATGCATTGGTGTTAATTCCAGAACCAGCAAAAAAATCAATAACCCCTTTTCCCTTAAAATCTTTTGAACTAATATCTACATTACCAGCCGAGAAGTCTCCATAAAATCTTGAAGAATACGCTTTACTAATAGATACATTTTCAATAACGTCTGATGAAAATAAATTTAAATCAATATTCTTTTTATTGACATCATTTGAGGGTAAAGACAAACCATTCATAGTGGTGTTTAAATAACGGTCGCCCAATCCTCTAACATAAACATTACTAGATCCTTCTTGCCTAGAAACACCGGAAATTTTTGCAACTGCTCCAGCGGCATTGCTAACACCCTTTCTAGAAAGCTCATCAGCCCCAATACTTTGCTTAATTTCAACAGCTTTTTTTTGTTCTAATAACAGAGCTGTTTCACTTTCTCTTCTGGTAGTTGTGGTAATTACCACTTCATCTAAAGAAGCAGCACTGGCGCTCATTGTTACATTCAACTCAACAACTTTTCCGGCAATAATTTCAATTGCTATATCCTGGGTTTCGTAACCTACAAAACTAAAAGATAGGGTGTATGAACCCGCATCTAAATTTTCGAAACCATATAATCCATCCATATCCGATGTTGTTCCTTTAGTCGTTCCTTTTATTAAAACGTTTGCAAACGCTAAGGGTTCATTATCATATTCTTTATCTATTAATTTTCCAACCACAGAACCTGTGTTCTGAGAAAAGGATAATACGGAAACAAAGAGTATAATTATTAGTATGATTTTTTTCATTCGTTTTTTCATAATTTAATGCTGCAAAGAAAGAGACCTTCTGTAAATAAGATGTTACCTTAGGATTAAACAACAGTAATAAAACTGTTACCTAAGTGTTACTTATTTGGTCTATAATTTTAATTTGGAAACAATGGCTTAACATTCAAAAAATATCGCATTTATTGAATGATGATTTTTTAAAAAAACTTAGGATACTTAATTAAGTGAAGTAGACGTTTTAGTGTCTATCTGAGAGACATTACTTAAAGAAGATATGTCATTTAAAGAAATAGTAGTAGGTCTTAAAGCAAAGTTAACTTCGGTTGGCTCTAATGAATTAACATGAATTTTTATTTCTTCAGATTCATAGCCAACAAAATCACATACTAATGTATAATCCCCCTCGGCAACATTTTCCAAAAGAAATAAACCAGTTACATCGGAGTCCGATTGTATTTCTGTGCCTTTAATTGAAACATTTGCAAAAATTAAAGGCTCATTGATTAATTCTTTATCAAGCACTTTTCCAACAATCATGCCTGCGTTTTGTGCAAAGCCAATACTTGAAAAAGTTAATAATAATAAAGTAATTAAGTGCTTCATAAGTTCCAATTAAATCTTATTGCAAATAAATAGCTTTACTATTATTCAGATGTTATGTAATTATTAAACAACTGTCATTAAAATGTTATCTTAATGTTATGTAATTTTCAGTTTCATTTTTATTGAATTTAGTTATCTTGGCTGTGATTAAAATAACAAGATGAACTGGGAACAATTATTATCTTTAAAACGATTTGGTGACACTAACAAAAGAATAAGAAAAGAACAAGATGAAACACGTCTTGGGTTTGAAGTAGATTATGACCGTGTTATTTTTTCTTCTGAGTTTAGAAGTCTTCAAGATAAAACTCAGGTTATACCATTATCACAAACAGATTTTGTACACACGCGTTTAACGCACAGTTTAGAAGTTAGTGTTGTTGGGAGGTCTATAGGAAGAAAAGTTGGGCAAAAATTATTAGAAAAGTATCCCCATTTACAAACGGTTCATGGCTATCAAGCAAATGATTTTGGTGCTATTGTAGCGTCAGCCGCTTTGGCTCACGATATTGGAAATCCTCCTTTTGGACATTCTGGAGAAAAGGCCATTGGAGAATTTTTTAAAACAGGAAATGGAAAAGCATTTAAAAGTCAGTTAACAGATAAAGAGTATCAAGATTTATGTGATTTTGAAGGAAATGCTAATGGGTTTAAAATTTTAACCGAAAGCAGAGAAGGAAGAGATGGCGGTTTGCGATTAAGTTATTCGACACTTGGTGCTTTTATGAAATACCCTAAAGAATCGTTACCAAAAAAGCCAACGAATCATATAGCTGATAAAAAATATGGATTTTTTCAAAGTGAAAAAGAAGCATTTGTTGGTGTTGCGGACGAATTGGGATTATTAAAGAGAAGTAAGACTGATATAAGCTATTCCCGCCATCCTTTAGCATTTTTAGTTGAAGCTGCCGATGATATTTGTTATACGATTATAGATTTTGAAGATGGAATTAATCTCGGTCTTATTCAAGAAGAATTTGCGCTTGAATATTTAATTAATTTAGTGCGTGACACTATAAACACAAAAAAATATCATCAACTAAAAAATACGCAAGACCGAGTAAGTTATTTAAGAGCCTTAGCAATAAATACATTGATTAATGAAGTTGTTGCCATTTTTATGGATCATGAGGATGCTATTTTAAAAGGAGAATTTAAAACGGCTTTGTTGGATAAGAGCAAATATGAAGCTCAAATAAATGATATAATAAAAATAAGTGTTGAGAACATTTATAAATCGGAGGAGGTTATTGATAAAGAAATTGCAGGTTATGAGATTTTAAAAAATCTTTTAAGTGTATATACAACAGCAATTAATAATATGTTTAATGGCAACGCATCTAATTATGATAAACTTATTTTAAATAGATTGCCAAAAACCATGAAACTAGATGATGATCGTTTATATAAACGCTTATTATCTGTTTGTAACTACATCTCATTGCTTTCTGATAGCAATGCTATTTTAAATTATAAGAAAATAAAAGGAATCCATTTTTAGTATTATCGAATATTTTTAAATATAGACGTATCTTTAATTGCAAAAAATCGTAAAATGAAAAAAATATTACTTTTATTTTTAGTATTCATCCTTTCAGGAAGTTTATTATTTATTAATAAAAATGATTCTCACAAGGCTAATGAAAAATTAGCAGATTTAAGACAAAAGCATGAGAATTTTTTAAGAAATAGCCCTTTTAAAGAAACCTTGAAGATGTCTAAAGAAGAGAGAAAAGGATTAGGATTGCCTCCAAATAAATATGCAGAACGGCAATGGGAACTTACTATGAACCCAGAAACAGGTAAGCCAGAGCCAGAAAAGTTGTTTAAGCTTCAACAGGAATTAAGCCAACGCGCTTTGTTTTCTAAAGTTCCTGGAGAAAATAGTAACAACTGGGTTGAAAGAGGTCCTAACAATGTTGGCGGTAGAACAAGAGCCATCATGTTTGATCCTAACGACGCTACAAACAAAAAAGTTTTTGCAGGTGGTGTTAGCGGAGGTTTATGGGTTAATAATGATATTACAGACGCCAATTCTTCTTGGTCTTTAGTAAACATGCCAGAAAACCTAGCAGTTTCCTGTATTACTTATGATCCTAATAATACAAATACTTTTTATGTGGGTACTGGCGAAAGTTATGTTCAGGGTACGGTCAACGGAAATGGATTATGGAAATCTACAGATGCAGGGAATAATTGGTCTAGAGTATTGGGTGGGGCTACTGCAAACGGAGAGGGAGCTAAAGTTATTGTTAATTCTCCAGCAGGTATTGCAGGAGATTATGCTGCAATACAAGCAAGTTTTGGAGAACCACTTACTTCGATAATTGGAAATTTAGTTTTGGTTGATGATGGGACCGCTCTTACTCCAACTTTAGGTTGTAATCCATTAGTGAATTCTGGCGAAATTGCTGGAAATATTGCTGTAATAGAGAGAGGATCGTGTTCTTTTGATATAAAAGTTAAAAATGCAGAAAACGCTGGAGCTATTGCAGTTTTAGTTGTAAATAATGTTGCTGGAGGACCAATAATTATGGGAGGAGATGATTACACAATTTATATACCAGCCTTAATGGTTTCTCAGGCCGACGGACAGGCTATAATTACTGAATTAGGAAATACGGTAAATGTAACGATTGAACCTGATGTTATACCAGCCAATGCGGCACTTTCTTCAAGCTCAGGAATTCAACATATAAACGATGTTGTTGTAAGAGATAATGGGGGTGTCAGTGAAGTATATGTTGCAGCAGCAGCTAGTGCGTTTGTTCCTAGTTATTCCAGTGGGCAATTAGGATTTTTTGGCACCAGTGCTTATGGACTATATAAATCTTCAGATAACGGAACAACGTTTGAGTTACTCACTTTACCAATAAACGGATCAAATAGTGCCATACAGCCTAATGATATTGAAATTGGGGCTGATAACAAGGTTTGGATTTCTACAACAAGAAGTTTTGTGAGTCCATCTGACCCAGGAGGGCAAGTTCTATCTTCTGCAGACGGCATAACCTTCACACTCGAAACCGCAGTAGCAAACGGCAGACGCACAGAAATTGCAGTTTCCAAAACAGATCCTAATAAAATTTATGTGTTAGCTGAATTAACTTCTGGTACTAATGCCGTGGAAATAATAAGTACTGATGATGGATTTGCAAATCAAACATCACTCCCATTGCCAAATGATGCAGATACGGGTATACCTGAAACTGATTTTACGAGGGGTCAAGCTTACTATGATTTAGTAATCGAGGTAGATCCTACAGATGATAATATTGTTTACACTGGTGGGATAGATTTATTTAAAACTACCGATGGAGGTTCAACATGGAATCAAATTTCTAAATGGTCAAACAATAATGCCTTAGCAGGGCTAAATGTTTCATATGTTCATGCCGATCAGCACGCTATGGCTTTTGGAAACAACTCAGCATCAACTTTAATGTTTGCTCATGATGGAGGTGTTTCGTATTCTTCAGATGCTGGAACCACAATATCTGAAAGAACAAAAGATTATAGTACAATTCAATTTTATAAAGGAGCATTAGGTCCTGACGTTAGTCCTAATGAAAGAATACTTGGAGGTTCACAGGATAATGGAAATTTAGAATCAGGGGTATCTACAATGCCAGGAGCAAATTCGTTTAGTGATATTGAGAACGGAGGAGATGGGGCATACGTATTCATTGATAGAGATAAGAATTATATGATAACCTCATATGTTTATAATAATTATCAATATCAAGACTATAATAATCCAACTGGTCAAATATCTGTATATGATATTGTTGCAGATGAAAATTCAGGAGATTTTATTAATCCTGCCGAACTAGACGATATTAATGATATATTATATACTAATGGTTCATCTGGCACAACGTATCAAATTAATAGGTATATATTAAACATAAGGGGAGCAACAGCATCAAATTTCACTAATGTTTTGTTGGACGCCAATCCAACAGCATTTAAAGCGTCAGAAAACCCATCAACTACCTTGTTTATTGGTACTGAAAACGGAAAGCTATTTAAGGTTGAAGGGGCAGACAGTGCATCTGTTTGGAGTGAAATTACTGGTAACGACTTTTTTGGAAGTATTTCCAGTATACAATTAGGGGCTAGTGAAATGGAAATATATGTTACCTTTTATAATTATGGGGTACAAAGTATTTTTTATTCCCAAGATGGAGGTGCTTCATGGCAAAATAAAGAAGGGAATTTCCCAGATATTCCGGTAAGAGCGATTATGGCAAATCCTTTAAATAGCAACGAGGTAATTATTGGAACTGATTTAGGTGTTTGGGGAACTGCCGATTTTAGTGCTACCAACCCAAATTGGGTACGTTCTCAAAACGGGATGAAAGATGTAATTATAACAAGTTTTGATTTAAGAACTGTTGATAATACAGTTTTAGCATCAACTTATGGTAGAGGGATGTTTACAGGGCAATTTACGGCAGAAGCAAGTACACTATCTACTAAAAATTTTGATTTTAATAATGCTATTAAAGTTTATCCAACCATCTCTAATGGTAATTTTAAAGTTGCTGCTAGTAAAGAAATTAATAATGGAATTTTAAATATTTACGATTTAAATGGTAGAGAGGTTTATGCATCTAACATAGATTTTAATAGAAGCCGAATACAAAATATTTCACTTAACACATCAAGTGGTATGTATATTGTTAAGTTTAAATCTGATAACAAAGTATCTACATATAAAATAGTTATTAAGTAATTAATAATATACTATCCTAATAAAAAGAGGGGTGGAGTAGCGTTTAGCTGCCCCTTTTTTTAATTAAATTACTTATGTAGCTTTTTAAGTATTCTGAGTTTAAGCACACAGATTCTTGTAATTCATTAACAGTACCATGCTCTATAAAGCTATCGGGTATGCCTAAAAGGTTAATATTATTTTTATAGTTATTTTTTGAAGCAAACTCCAAAATCGCACTTCCAAAGCCACCTTTTATTGAATTGTCTTCAATGGTTATAATAGTGTTGTAATTTTTAAAAATAGCATGTAATAATGTTTCGTCTAAAGGTTTAACAAATCGCATATCGTAATGCGATATGTTTAAATTTAAAACAGCTTCGACAACATTTTTTGCTATGGTGCCTATACTTAAAACAGCAATAGTATTTCCTTTTTTAAGTTGAACCGCTTTACCAATTTCAATTTCGGTAAAAGGTTGTTTCCAATCTATAGTTATACCGTGTCCTCGTGGGTAACGAATAGCAATAGGAAGGTTTAAACCAAGTTGAGCGGTGTACATAATGTTTCTGAGTTCTACTTCATCTCGTGGTGCAAAAATAATAAGGTTAGGAATGCATCTTAAGAACGATAAATCAAAAACACCATGATGCGTTGCACCATCTTCGCCAACCAAACCTGCACGATCTAAACAAAAAACAATCGGTAATTTTTGGAGAGCCACGTCATGAATCACTTGGTCATAGGCGCGTTGTAAAAATGTTGAGTAAATATTACAAAATGGAATTAAACCTTGGGTTGCCATACCTGCCGCTAGAGTAACGGCATGTTGTTCTGCAATACCAACATCAAAAGCACGTTCTGGTATTTGCACCATCATATATTTTAAAGAACTTCCAGTAGGCATGGCAGGTGTAATACCTACTATATTTTTGTTCTCTTTAGCAAGTTCAACAAGTGTAAAACCAAATACATCTTGATATTTAGGGGGCTGTTTGATATCAGATTTAGAATACACATCACCTGTTTGTGCATTAAATTTTCCTGGCGCATGATAGGTTACCTGGTCATCTTCGGCCTGTTTTAAACCTTTTCCTTTGGTGGTTATAACATGTAAAAACTTAGGACCTTTTACGTTTTTTAAGCGTTCTAATTCTGAAATAATAGCGTGAATATCATGTCCGTCAATAGGGCCAGAATAATCAAAATTTAAAGCTTTAATAATATTATTGCGTTTTTGAGTGCCTTTTTTAACATTGGTTAAATATTGTTTTAAGGCACCAACACTTGGGTCTATTCCTATGGCATTATCATTTAAAACAACCAATAGATTAGCGTCTGTAACACCTGCATGATTTAAACCTTCAAAAGCCATACCGCCAGCAATTGAGGCATCTCCTATAACGGCAATATGATGTTTATTATCTCCTTTTAGTTGCGACGCAATAGCCATTCCTAAAGCTGCAGAGATTGACGTTGAGGCATGCCCAACCCCAAAGGTATCATAAATGCTTTCATCACGTTTTGGGAAGCCGCTCAAACCCCCTGCTTGCCTGTTGGTGTGAAAATCATCACGTCTTCCAGTTAAAATTTTATGCCCGTATGCTTGGTGACCAACATCCCAGATAAGTTGGTCGTCAGGGGTGTTAAACACATAATGAAGCGCAATTGTTAATTCAACGACACCTAGGCTAGCCCCTAAATGGCCTTCTTTGGTGGCTACTATATTAATTATAAACTCACGTAATTCTTTGGCAAGTTGAGGTAAGTCTTCTTGTTTTAAAAGGCGGAGTTCTTTGGGTGAATCAATCAAGGCTAGATATGATTTTTTCATAGTACAAAAATAATGCTTTTTAAATAGGTATTTTTTAAATAAAAATATTGTTCTCAAAGAAAGTTTACGTAACAATAAAGTCTTAAAATATAAAATTCGTTTAATAATTACAGATTAATTATTTTTTATTTAAGCAGTTAGTTATTTTTACTAAAAAAAATCGCAAAAACATGAGAAAAAAATTAAAAGTTATTGTTCTGTTCTTCTTTTGGACTCAATTGTTCATGGCGCAATCACCACTTAAAGAGTCTAAGCATGCATCATTAATAACTAATTATCTTAAAAGTAATTTAAAAATGGCGAAGTTCTCTAATACAGATTTAGAGGATTTATACATTAATAAAGAGATTATTACTCAAAAAACTGGGCTTACAAATATGTATTTGAATCAGCGTTATAAGGGAATAAAAATTTTTAATGCCATCTCTACTGTTGGAATAAAAAATGAAAACATATTTCATTTTGCCTCTAAGTTTGAAACTAATATCTCTGAAAAGATTAATACGGTAAAGGTGGCAATAGGTCCTTCAGAAGCGGTTGGCAAATTTGCTAGTCATTATAGGTTAGGAAGTACGGGTAATTTAGATATACTAGAGGAAACAAATAATAAGGTGGTATTTTCAAAGGGTAATGTGTCGCAAGAACAAATCTCTGTTGAAAAAGTATACTTTAAAGATAAAGATGGTTTATTAAAACTCGCTTGGGATTTGAATATTCTAACAATTGACGGAAGACATTGGTGGAGTGCTAAAGTCGACGCAATTTCTGGGAAAGTCTTAAATGTTGATGATTGGATGCTGTCTTGTAATTTTGGGAATATAAATCATGCAAATCATAATTATTCACTAAAATCAAGTTTTAATTTATTCGAAACTAAAACGAATATGATGGTAGATGGTTCACAGTACAATGTGTTCTCATTTCCAACTGAAAGCCCAAACCATGGACCAAGAACCATAGAGTTAGAACCTTCTGATGCTATTGCCTCTCCATTTGGATGGCATGATGATGATGGTGTAGCAGGTGCTGAATATACAACAACCCAAGGAAATAATGTTATTGCCCAAGATGATTCTGATGGGAATGATGGGACGGGATATCAGCCAGACGGCGGAGCTTCTTTAAATTTTGATTTTGCTATAGATTTAAGTAAAACGGCGTCAGCATCAATAGATGCTTCCATTACAAATTTATTCTATGTGAATAATATGGTTCATGACATTATATATCAATATGGATTTGATATTGCCACTGGGGCTTTTCAAGAAAAACATTATCAAAGACAAAATTTTACAGGAGCTGGTGACCCTGTATTCGCAGATGGGCTAGATGGTTCGGGGCTAAATAATGCTAATTTTGGAACTCCACCAGATGGAACTAGTCCAAGAATGCAGATGTTTTTATGGAATTCTTCAAATGGTAATGCCCTTACAATAAATGGAGGTTCTCTTGACGGTGGGTATGTTGGCCTTCCTGCTGGATTTGGAGGAAGTCTTTCAGAAGAAATACCAGTTACTGGCGATTTAGTTTTGAGTATTGACGATGATGCTGGAGATTCAACGGATCCTTATGATGCCTGTGATGCTATTATTAACGGTGCAGAATTAGTTGGTAAAATAGCGTTAATTAATCGAGGAACTTGTGAGTTTGGTGTTAAGGTGTTAGCAGCACAAATTGCTGGTGCTATAGCCGCAATTGTAATAACTGACGATAGACCCGTTACTACAATGGGTGTAGGTGCAACAAATCCTAACAGTGTTATTATACCAAGTATTATGATAAGTAGAGAAGATGGAGATGCCATTATAGCTGCTTTGAACAATTCTGAAACTTTAAGCGCATCATTAATTCAACCACCTTTTATTGATGGAAATTATGATAATGGAGTAATTATACACGAATATGCTCATGGTATTTCTAATAGGTTAACTGGAGGAGCCACTGATGTGAGTTGTTTAATTCAATGTACAGAACGAGATGAAAATGGAAATTGTATCCCGGCAACGAGAACTGAACAAATGGGAGAAGGCTGGTCTGATTGGTTTACACTAATGCTTACTATGAAAGCCTCTGATGTTGGAACTACAGGACGTGGTGTTGGAACTTTTGATCTTGAGCAACCAACAGATGGCCCTGGTATTAGACCATATCGCTATAGCACAGACACTTCAATTAATCCATTAACTTATAATGATTCAAATAATACAGCGGCCATTAGTGCACCTCATGGTGTTGGTTCTGTATGGTGTACAATGCTCTGGGATTTAACATGGGCTTACGTTGAAAAATATGGATTTGATTCTAATATTTATTCGGGTACTGGAGGTAATAATAAAGTGATGCAAATTGTTATGGATGCAATGAAATTACAGGTATGTCAGCCAGGATTTGTTGATGGAAGAGATGCTATTTTAGCTGCTGATGTAGCTTTAACAGGTGGTGAAGACCAATGTATGATATGGGAAGTATTTGCGGCAAGAGGTTTAGGTGTAAATGCTGATCAAGGAAGTTCATTGTTAAGAACAGATCAAGTTGAAGATTTTACGATGCCAGACCCTAGTGATCCTTCTTTATTATCTTGTACAACCTTAAGTTCAGATTCTTTTAATTCTAAGGATTATAGAGTATATCCTAACCCTACGAATGGTAGACTAACTATAAAATCTGGTAAAAGTTTAGGAGATGTTATGATAAATTTATTTGATATTAATGGCAGACAGGTGTTAACTAAAAAGGCAACCTTGATGGGGGAAGTAGAATTAAATGTGAGTAATTTAAAATCGGGTCTTTATATACTTAATATAAAAGGCGATTTTATAAATACGAATGAAAAAATAATTATAAACTAGATTTATATAAAATCCATTAAAAAAAGACGAATCAATTGATTCGTCTTTTTTATTTTTGCTTTTATGATACAACCTTTTGATGATTCCTATTTTATGAAAAAGGCCCTTTTAGAAGCAGAAATTGCTTTTGAAAAGGGGGAAATTCCTGTTGGTGCTGTGATTGTTATTGAAAATAGAGTGATTGCAAAAGGGCATAATTTAACAGAAACCTTAAATGATGTTACGGCACATGCCGAAATGCAAGCTATTACGGCTGCTGCTAATTTTTTAGGCGGAAAGTATCTTCAAAAGTGTACCCTATACGTCACCCTAGAACCTTGCCAAATGTGTGCTGGTGCTCTGTATTGGAGTCAGATTTCGAATATTGTTTATGGCGCTAGAGATTTAGAACGTGGTTGTATTAATTTAAAAACTAAACTACACCCTAAGACTGCTATAACTGGTGGTGTTTTGGAAGAAGAGGCAGCCGAGCTTTTAAAACGATTTTTTATTGAAAGACGAAATTTAAATTAATACTTTTTTTCTTCTTTTTGGTTTTCACGCATCTTATCTAAATTTTCTTTGGTAAGCATGTAGTCCTTAACGTTTTTACCTTTCCATCTATGATAAGAAAATAAAGGAAAAACGATAAAAAACAGACCTAAAACTCCAAACCCAATCAGTTTTTGTGAGTGTTCAAAATCCATCAGATATCCAGTAAGAATGCAACCAAGAGATGCTATAAGAGATATGGAAATAAGATATTTCATGTTATTAAGTAAAGTTTATTAATTGCCGTCTATAAGCGGTTAAAAGTTTAGATTTAGAAATATAGCCATGATATTTGCCATCTTTAATTACGGGCAGATTCCATGCGCCTGTAGATTTAAATTTCTTCATAATGTCATTCATAGAATCTACATCATAATTAATAATACCCGCATCTGCATGCATAAGCGTAGAAGCATCAACTTTGTCGTATAAGTTAGAATCAAACATGATATGTCTGATATCATCCAACCGGATAACACCTAAGAATTCATGATCGTCATTAACTACGGGGAAATGATTTCTTGATGACTTTGCTACAGCTTTTTTTAAGATATCACCAAGTTTCATATCGGGGTTGAGAACAATAAAATTGGTTTCTATTACCTTATCAATATCAAGTACCATGAGTACATTCTGATCTTTGTCATGTGTCTTAAGTTCACCTCGTTCTGCCAGTTTTAATGTATAGATGGAGTGGGAAATATAATGTTTAGTAATAGAAAACGAAATGGCAGCAACAATCATTAGTGGCAGGAATAACTCATATCCACCGGTTATTTCAGCAATTAAAAAAATGGCAGTTAATGGCGCATGTAAAACACCAGCCATTAAACCAGTCATCCCAATTAATGTAAAATTGGATTCTGAAACTTCAAATCCTAAACCAACATTATTAATAATTTTAGCAAAAGCATTGCCTAAAGAGCTTCCCATTACTAGCGTAGGAATGAACAGACCACCTACGCCGCCAGCTCCAAATGTGGTTGTCATTGCAATCGCTTTAAATATTGCGATGCCCAGTAAAAGGCCAATAACAATCCAGATGTTTGATAAATCTACTTCAAAGGGGGTTATACCAATAGCAGCAATATGATCACCTTTTAAAAGGTTGTTCATAATACCATACCCTTCACCATATAACGGAGGAATAAAAAATAGCATGGTACCGATGGCTAACCCACCAATTAATAACCGCAAAGCACGACTTTTAAATTGTTTAAAAAAGTTAGTAATGGTGAAAAATACTTTTGAAAAATAAACAGATGCAAAGGCTGTAACCAAACCTAATACCGCATAAAAAGGAATATCGTTAATTTCAAATTTATCAATTAATTCAAATCTTAGCAACACATCAGTTCCTAAAAACATATAAGATGTTACAACCGCTGAAATAGATGCCAATAAAAGAGGGACTAGCGAGGTAAATGCGATATCAAAACTAAATATTTCAACTGCAAAAACTATGGCAGCAATGGGAGCTTTGAACATGGAGGCCATAGCTCCGGCGGACGCACATCCTATTAAAAGAAGCCTGGTTTTAGTATTCATGTGGAATAACCGTGCAGCATTAGAGCCTAATGCAGCGCCAACACTTACGGCAGGTCCTTGTAAACCAACCGAGCCTCCAAACCCAGCAGTAAGTGGTGCCGTAATTAGCGAGGCATAGATATTATATCTTGGGATTATACCATTAAGTTTAGAAATTGCATGAAGCGTTGATGAAATACCATGACCAATATGTTTTTTCAACCATATTTGTTTTATAATATAAACCAGAACCAGACCAATTATTGGAAAAATAAAGTATAATGTAATCTGGTAGTTTTTAAAAAAACTTAATTCAAAAAGTAATCGAATTGAATGCGTAAGGTTCTTGAGAACTACGGTACCCATACCTGCAAGAAATCCAACTAAAATACTGAGTACATAAACAAATTGACGTTCGGAAATATGTTTATATTTCCAAATTAAAAATTTGAATAAAAGACTTTTAGAATTATTAGGTGACATTTTATAAATCTACTAAAAAAGCAAATACAAACAATTTTTTTAATTTATCAAAACTTAATATGAAGCATTTTGGAATGATTTCAAAATAGAGAATTAAAAAAATAAAAAACGTAATTATTAATTAGTAAACTTAATTAACTGTCTTCTGTAAGCGGTTAAAAGTTTAGATTTAGAAATGAATCCCATATAAACATTGTTTTTAACAACTGGTAAATTCCAAGCGCTACTATCCTGAAATTTCTTCATAATGTCGGTCATTTTATCTTTATCAATATCAATAATTTCAGGTGCTGGTTGCATGACATCGTGTGCTCGTATCTCTCCATATAAATCTTGATCAAACATTATAGATCTTATGTCGTCTAAAAGAATAATACCAACAAACTCTTTGGTTTTAGCATGAACAACGGGAAAAATATTTCGTTTAGATGGTATAACAGCTGTATTCACAATTTCCCCTAAGTTCATATTGGGTGTTATGGTTGAAAAATTGGTTTCAATAACTTTATCAATATCCATAAACGTTAGTACGGCATGGTCTTTATCGTGGGTTATTAACTCGCCTTTTCTACCAAGTTGCATATTATAAACAGAATGCGGACTAAAGTGTTTGGTAACGCTAAAAGAAATAATCGAAGTAATCATTAACGGTATAAAGAGCTCATAGCCTCCCGTTAATTCGGCAATTAAAAATATGGCAGTTAGAGGTGCGTGAAGTACACCGGCCATAAGTCCTGTCATACCCACAAGGGTAAAATTAGTTTCTGAAATAGGACTGCTGAATAAACCACAATTATTAATAATTTTGGCTAGACAGTTGCCCATTATACTTCCCATAAAAAGTGTTGGAGCAAAGATCCCTCCAACACCACCAGCGGCAAATGTTAAGGCGCTTGCAATAATTTTAAAAAACACTAAACCTGCCAATAATAAAATAACAATCCATATGTTAGTGACATCAAAGTTTATAAAATTGTTTGTTAAAGCTTTTTCAGGATTACCAGCAATTAGTTTATTAATAACATCAAAACCTTCTCCAAATAGTGGTGGAATTAAATACACTAAAAGGCCCAAAGCGATACCTCCAAAAATTAATTTCTTAATGGGTGAATTTAGTTTATCGAATAGTTTTTGAATGCGTTCATACGCTTGAGCAAAATAAATGGAAACCAAAGCAGCTACTAAACCTAAAGCCATGTAAAAAGGCGCATCTGAAATAAAAAATTTATCTTCAATTTTAAAAGGTAATAACACATCATCTCCAAAGAAAAAATAGGAGGTTAGAATCGCTGAAAGTGATGCCAACAAAAGCGGTAGCATTGATAAAAGCGTTAAATCTAAGCTAAACACTTCAATAGCAAAAATAATAGCGGCAATAGGAGCTTTGAAAATAGATGATAAAGCGCCAGCCGCTGCACAACCAATTAATAAATTTCTGGTTGTTTGATTCATATGAAACATTCTAGAAATGTTAGAACCGATGGCTGCTCCTGTGGCTACCGTTGGTCCTTCAAGTCCCACAGACCCTCCAAAACCTACTGTAAGAGGCGCTGTTAAGATTGAACCAAACATTTGGTATTGTTTTATAAGTCCTTTACGTTTAGAAATAGCATAAAGTGTTGTTGGAATACCATGACTTACTTTGTGTCTAATAATATATTTTATGATGAGATATACTAAGGTTAAACCAATGAGAGGAAATACAAAGTAAAACGCATGATGATAATACTTAACGACTTTACCTTCCAACAGATGCTGAATAAAGTGTGTTAGGTTTTTTAAAACAACAGCTCCTAAACCAGAAACAAACCCAATAACGATACTTAAAATGTATACAAACTGCGTATGTGAAATATATTTGGCTCTCCAAATTAAGACACGCTTTAAAATGGTTTCTTTTGGCATACTTATAAAATTACTAAAAAATCCTGCTCATGCAGGATTTAGTTTTTTATGATTTAATATTGAGTTTTAAACTCAATTCTTGAAGTTGTTTATCATCTAAAGGAGAAGGGGCATCTATCATAACATCACGACCAGAATTATTTTTAGGAAATGCAATAAAATCGCGAATAGTTTCTTGCCCAGCCATAATAGCTACTAATCGATCTAATCCAAAAGCTAAGCCTCCATGTGGTGGAGCACCATATTGAAAAGCATCCATTAAAAATCCAAATTGAGCTTTAGCTTCTTCAGGAGTGAAGCCTAAATAATCGAACATTAATGACTGTGTTTTTTTATCGTGGATACGAATAGAACCACCACCAATTTCATTTCCGTTCATAACTAAATCGTAAGCATTTGCCTTAACAGCCCCAGGATTTGTTTCTAGTAATTCTAGTTGCCCGGGTTTTGGTGAGGTAAACGGATGGTGCATCGCATGATAACGATTGGTCTCTTCATCCCATTCTAAAAGCGGAAAATCAATAACCCATAATGGAGCAAACTCGTTGGGTTTACGTAACCCTAAACGTGTTGCAAGTTTCATTCTTAAAGCACTTAGTTGTGTTCTTACCTTATCAGTTTCACCAGACAGAATGCAAATTAAATCTCCCGGTTTTGCGCCCGTAACGTCTGCCCATTTAGCTAAGTCTGCTTCATCATAAAATTTATCTACAGATGATTTAAAGGTTCCGTCTTCATTATATCTGCAATATACCATGCCTAAAGCGCCTATTTGAGGTCGTTTTACCCAATCAATCAATTTGTCGATCTCTTTTCTTGTAAAACTATTAGCGCCAGGAACGGCAATACCAACAACCAATTCAGCATTATTAAAAACACCAAAATCTTTATGTTGCGTCACACTGTTTAATTCTCCAAATTGCATGCCGAAACGTATATCTGGTTTATCATTTCCGTATAAACGCATGGCATCATCATAAAGCATTCTTGGGAATTTCTCTACCTCAACACCATTTACTTCCTTAAGTAAATGACGCGTTAAACCTTCAAAAGCATTTAAAATATCTTCCTGCTCAACAAAAGCCATTTCACAGTCTATTTGTGTGAATTCTGGTTGTCTGTCGGCACGTAAATCTTCATCTCTGAAGCACTTCACAATTTGAAAATATTTATCCATGCCTCCAACCATAAGCAATTGCTTAAAGGTTTGAGGCGATTGCGGAAGCGCGTAAAACTGACCTGAATTCATCCTTGAAGGCACTACAAAATCTCTAGCACCTTCGGGAGTTGATTTAATTAAATAAGGCGTTTCAACTTCTATAAAACCTTCATTTGATAAATAATTTCTAACGGCTTGAGCTACTTTATGTCTAAAAATTAAGCTGTTTTTAACGGGATTACGGCGAATGTCTAAATAGCGATACTTCATTCGTAATTCTTCACCACCATCTGTTTCATCTTCAATAGTAAATGGCGGAAGCAATGCTTTGTTAAGAATATTTAATTCAGATACTAAAATTTCAATATCACCAGAAGGGATCTTTGGATTTTTGGATGTACGTTCAATAACAGTTCCTTTAACTTGTATTACAAATTCTCTTCCCAAAGTTTTTGCCTCTTGTATGATGGCTTTTGAAGTGCGTTCTTCATCAAAAATAAGTTGGGTAATCCCGTAACGATCGCGTAGGTCAACCCAAATCATAAATCCTTTATCACGAGTTTTTTGCACCCAACCAGCAAGTACGACCTCTTTTTTTACATGTGAGGCATTTAATTCACCACAATTATAACTTCTGTACATATTTAAAATTTGATGTGCAAATTTAGTAAGATATCTTATTAAAAAACTATGATTTAGGGTATAAATTATAAAAGAATGCATGGCACATATCTTTTTAATTATATTCAAATAATTAACTTAAAAAATGCATTTTTATTTAAATAAAATATATAAAAATAGCAATTGGATATAAATTTTGTATTTTTAGTGGATATATTTCTAAAAATAATATTACTAACTCTAACAAATAACTTATGAAAAAAACTTTACATTTTAACTTTTATTTACTGGCACTACTACTTTTTCCCATGGCTATGATGGCTCAAGAAACTGTAACAGGAAGTGTCATTGAAACAAGTACAAAGAGCCCAATTCCTGGTGCGAACGTTATAGTAAAAGGAACTACAACAGGGACTATTACTGATTTTGACGGAAACTTTAGTTTAAACATTTCCAGCTTTCCAGTGACCATTGTTGTTTCCTCTCTTGGATACAATACTACGGAAGTGAAAGTATCGTCATCGCAAAATATTACAGTATCACTAACTGAAGGTGTCGCCTTAGAAGAGGTGATGTTAATAGGGTCGAGAAACCCTAATCGTTCATCGATTGATACGGCAGTTCCGGTAGACGTTATTGATGTAACCGAACTTGTTACTGCTGGGCCACAGGTAAATCTAAATCAGATTTTAAATTATGTAGCGCCTTCATTTACATCTAATACTCAAACTATTTCTGATGGTACCGACCATATTGACCCGGCTTCGTTAAGAGGTTTAGGTCCAGATCAAGTTTTAGTATTAATCAATGGAAAGCGGCGTCATAATTCATCATTAGTGAATGTTAACGGAACGTTTGGACGTGGTAGTGTAGGTACCGATTTAAATGCGATACCTGCAGCATCTATTGCTAGAATTGAAGTATTACGTGATGGTGCGGCGGCTCAATATGGTTCTGATGCTATTGCCGGTGTTATCAATATTGTGCTTAAAAAAAGCACGAATGAATTAAACTTAAATATTACAACAGGAGCAAATTTTTCAAAGAATGCTAATGATCAAACAGGAGGTGTTGATGGAGAGACTACCAATGTGAGCGCAAACTATGGTTTAGACTTAGGCGATAAGGGTGGTTTTATAAACTTTACGGGTGATTTTGATGTAAGACAAGATTATAGCAGAATGAAAGAATGGGAAGGAAGTGTATTTAATCTTTATAACACTGTTGAACGTTTTGCAAATGATGATAATTACGATTTGTCTCAATTGTTAGATAACGATGTTACAGATGTGATTCAATATGCTAATCAAGCCGGAATTGCATTGAATGGCGCTACAACGAAACCAGAATTACGAACTATTTTATCAGCTGACAATACAGCTGCAGAATTAGCTGCAAGAGGCTTAGTAGCGAGCGATTTTAATATGCGTGTTGGGCAATCAGCTTTACGAGGAGGTCGTTTCTTCGCAAACTTTGTTTTACCATTAGATGATCAAGGAACCGAGTTATATTCGTTTGCCGGTATGAGTTCAAGAAAAGGAAATTCTGCAGGGTTTTACAGATTGCCTAATCAATCTAGAACCTACACGCCCGCCTATATTAATGGATTTTTACCCGAAATTAATTCAACCATTAATGATAAATCACTTTCGGTTGGAATAAAAGGTAAAATTAATGATTGGGATGTTGACTTTAGTAATACGTATGGTAAAAATGCATTTTTATATACAATTGGAAACACCTATAATGCTTCTATGCAAAAAGCATCTCCAACATTTTTTGATGCTGGTGGATTCTCATTTGCTCAAAACACAACGAATTTAGATGTCAGCAAATTTTATGACGATATATTTAGTGGTTTAAATGTAGCATTTGGTGCTGAGCATAGACTAGAAAATTATGAAATTATTGCCGGTGAACAACCATCGTATGCGCAATACACCGCCGCTGGTCAAGTAATTACTTTAGCATCTCAAGAACCATCAGAAGACTTCTTTGGGGCGTCAAGACCTGGCGGTTCTCAAGTATTTCCTGGGTTTAGTCCTGCTAACGAATTATCTCGAGGGCGAAGCAGTGTTGCTGGTTATTTAGATATGGAGGCAGATATTACAGAAGCATTCTTATTAAGTCTTGCTGCCAGATATGAAAATTATTCAGATTTTGGTTCTACAATTAATTTTAAATTAGCCACTAGAATTAAAGCTGGTGAAAACACCAATTTTAGAGCGGCTTTTAATACTGGTTTTAGAGCACCTTCTTTACATCAATTAAATTTTAATTCTACATCTACCATATTCGACCAAAATGGAGATCCTCAAGAAGTAGGTACGTTTGCTAATAATAGTAAAGCGGCAAAACTATTGGGAATTCCTCAATTAAAAGAGGAAACTTCTAAAAGTGTTAGTTTAGGGTTTACCACAAAAATACCAGAAGCTAATTTAACGTTTACAGTTGATGGCTATTGGGTTGGTATTGATGATAGAGTGGTATATACGGGTCAATTTACAGGACCAGGTACAGGTACAGAATTAGATAGGTTATTATCTCAAGCCAATGCATCTGCGGCATCATTTTTTGCTAATGCCATAGATACAGAATCTAAAGGGTTGGATGTTGTAATAACATACGACGTTAGAATAGGAAATGCTTCAAAATTAAAAACAGATTTGTCAGGAACATTTTCTAAAACGAAAAAGGTTGGAGATATAAAGGCTTCAGAGGTACTAGAAAATGCTGGATTAGTGGGTACTTATTTCCCAGAAGATAGTAGAGTGTATCTTGAAGAATCTGTACCAAGATCCAAAGTAAATTTATCTAATAGTTTAACAACAGGTAAATTTAATGTGTTTTTAAGAAATGTTTGGTTTGGAGAAGTTACAGAAGCGACCACAAATATAGATAGACAGCAAGTTTTTGCATCAAAACTAGTTACAGATTTGTCTATAGGATATCACGCATCTGAGAGTTTGACATTGACAGTTGGTGCTAATAATTTGTTGGATATTTATCCAGACAGAGCTGCACAAACCCTAGCAGATGGGGGTAATAACCGAAGTGGTGGTCGTTTTGACTGGTCAAGAAGAGCACAGCAATTTGGTGTTGGCGGACGTTTTCTTTTCGCTAGACTTAGTTTTAAGCTTAAATAATAAAAATTATTTATACATCAAAAAAGCCTCAACATTTGTTGAGGTTTTTTTATTATATATCAAATATGTTTATATTATTCAGCTATAAGATCTTCTTTTTTGGCTACCCTATTATTATAAAACCACATTTTAAATCTGGTGACTAAATAAAATAATATTGGAACAACTACCAGTGTTAAAAACGTTGCAATTAAAAGTCCATAAATAACAGTCCATGCGAGTGGTCCCCAGAAAATCACATTGTCACCTCCAAAATAAATATTAGCATCAAATTCACTAAAGAAAGTAAAGAAGTTAATATTTAAGCCAGTCGCTAACGGGATTAAACCTAAAATAGTGGTGATGGCTGTTAATAATACGGGACGCAAACGTGCTTTACCGCCTTTTATAATAGCTTCTAAAAGTTCGTCATTCTGGATATATTGATCGTCTTCTAAGTCATGTTCAATCTTTTTGCGGTCAATTAATAATTGCGTGTAGTCTAAAAGTACAACCCCATTGTTTACAACAATTCCCGCTAATGAAATTATTCCCATCATGGTCATCATAATAACAAAAGAACTACCTGTAATAACCAAACCACTAAATACACCTATTAAACTTAAGAAAATAGCCAGCATAATAATACCAGGTTTTGAAACTGAATTAAATTGGAATATCAAAATGAAGAAAATTAACCCTAAACCAATAAAGAATGCACTCATTAAAAAGGCCATTTGTTTGTTTTGTTCTTCAATTTGGCCCGTATAATCAATTTTTATACTATCAGGTTTTTCAGAAAATGTTTGCATTTCGTGCTGAATTTTCGAAACGATAGCTCCAGCATCTGTATACCCAGGAGATAATGCAGAATATAAGGTAACAACACGTTTTACATCTCTATGTTTAATAGCACTAAAACCAGATGTGTTATTCTGTTTTGCAACTGCCGAGACCGGGATTTCTTTTATTTGCCCAGAGGCCATATCTCTAAAAGTAATTTTCTGATTAAAAATAGCACTTGTGTTGTATCTGTTTTCTTCGTTAAAGCGCACATAAATATCGTAGTCTTCACCACCTTCTTTATATATACCTGCTTTGGCACCAAAAATAGAATTACGTAACTGTTGCCCAACTTGCCCAGAAGAAACGCCTAGTTCACCCGCTTTTTTTCTGTCAACATATACTTGCATGGCGGGTTTTGATTTGTTTACATCAATTTTTAGTTCATCGATACCTTGAATGTTTTTCGTGTTTAGAAAGTTTTTCATTTTTTCGGCTGTATCGATTAATTCCGTATAGTCATCACCTTCAAGTTCTATATTGATGGGATATCCTGCGGGTGGTCCAACGGCATCTTTTTCAACTGAAATGGCAACTCCGGGATAAATATCTTTAAGACTCTCCTGTACTTTTTTAAGAAGTTCCTTACTGTCTGCTCCTCTTCTAAATTTGAACTCGCGCATGGTGGCAGTAATTTTAGCTCGATGTGGCATTTCGGCCGCAGAACCTCCATCGGTTTGAGGATTTCCAGCACCTTCGCCAACTTGAGAGACGGCACTTTCGGTTAAGAAATTATAATCACCATCAAAATATATGGGATCATTGATTATTTTGTAAACACGTTGTTCAATATCTTTAGTTAAAGCATTGGTTTTTTTAATATCTGTTCCTTCTGGATATTCAATATACACAATAATTTGATTGGGTGTATTATCTGGAAAAAATTCAACTTTAGTACGTTTATTTCCAATAGATGCGCCAAAACCTGAAAATGCTATAACTAGTAATAGTACGGTTCCTACGGTAATAAATACAGGTCTTTTCCCTTTTAAAGCAGCACGTAAGGTGCGTTCATAAATACCTTCATATTTTGGTAAAATGTCCTCTTGAAATTTGTTTGACCATTTTCTTAAGAATAATCGATACACCCAAAGTAAAATAGACGTTATGACCATGAGCGTACCTAAACCTCTATAACTACCTCCAAACACAAAAATTAGAATTCCTATAATAGCAATGGTTGCGGATATTTTAATAATCTGTTTTAAAGGAAGATTTTTGTCTTCTATAGTCATAAACTGAGAAACCATCACAGAATTAAAGAATATGGCAACAAATAAAGAAGAACCTAAAACTACCGAAAGTGTAATGGGGAAGTAAATCATAAAATCGCCCATCATACCAGGCCACATTCCTAAAGGTATAAATGCGGCGACAGTTGTTGCTGTAGAAATAATAATAGGAAAGGCGATCTCACCAATCCCTTTTTTTGCTGCTTCCGTTCTGCTTAACCCTTCTTCACTCATCAAGCGGTAAACATTTTCAACAACGACAATACCATTATCAACCAACATCCCCAGACCCATAATTAAACCAAACAGAATCATAGTGTTCATGGTATACCCTAAAATATTTAATATCATGAGCGACATAAACATGGACATTGGAATGGCAAATCCAACAAACAGGGCATTTTTAAATCCTAAAAAGAACATTAAAACGGTCACTACCAGAATAATCCCAAAAAAGATATTATTAACCAAATCATCAACTTGACCTATAGTTTTTGAAGATTGGTCGTTGGCTATAGTTACTTTTAAATCTGGAGGAAACACATTCTTAACAGCATCATCAACAATAACTTGAATCTGCTCAGCAGCGTCAACCATATTTTTTCCAGCACGCTTTTTGACGTCAAGCATTACTACAGGCTCTCCAAATTCTCGGGCATAGGTTGTTTTATCTTCATCTTTAAATGAGATAGTGGCGATATCTTTTAAATATACGGGATTGCTGTTTTCAGATTTTACAACAAAATTATTTAATTCACTCGGTTTATCTATTTCACCAATAATTCTAATAGTACGACGTTGCCCGCTAGTTATTAAGTTTCCAGCAGACATAGTCATATTCTCGTTGCTTATGGTGCTTATAATGTCGTTAAAGCTTACTTGGGCCGCCATCATTTTGTAGATATCAACAGCGACTTCTACTTCTTTATCTTGGGCACCTCTAATATCTACTTGTTTAATTTCTTGCAGACTTTCTATTTCATCTTCAAGATATTCACCGTATTCTTTTAATTTTTCAACAGGATAATCTCCTGAAATATTAATGTTTAGAATAGGCATTTCTTCAGATAAGCTTAAATCAAAAATTGTAGGTTCAACTTTAGCACTGTTAAAGGTTGGCCAGTCTTCACCAGAGGTCTCAGAATCTACTTCATCTTTAACTTTTTGCTTAGCGGCTTCAACAGAAATATTTTCATCAAATTCAACGACAATGATAGAATAGTCCTCTTGAGATGTTGAAATAATTTCAACGACATTACTTACCGTTTTTAACTTGTCTTCTATAGGGTCTGTAATAAGTTTTTCAATGTCTTCGGCAGTATTTCCTGGATATATAGAACTAATATAAATTTTTGTTTCTTTAACTTCGGGAAAGCTTTCACGAGGCATGCTATAGTAAGCACTTCCACCAAGGATGAGTATCAAAATAATCAAAACATACATGGTTGTTTTGTTATTAATAGCCCAAGATGATAATCCAAACTCTTTATGCGATTCTTTTTTCTTTTTAGTCATTTTTAAAATTTTAGTAGTTTGAATTATTGTTTATCTTCAACTACAAGAATTTTTACTTCCTGTCCATCTTCAACACTTCTTGCACCTTCATCAATAATTTCATCACCGTTTTCTAAACCTGAAAGTATTTCTATATAATCTCCTTGTGTTCTACCTGTTTCAATAATAACTTGTTTCGCAGTACCCTTGTTTTCAGATTTATTGGTTATAATATATACATATTGCTGACCCAAAGCATTTTCTGAAATAATACTTTGTGGAATTAATATTGCCTTGGGGTTTGTATAGTCGTTAATTTTAAGTTTTGCTGTAAGGTTGGGCTTAATGTGATCACCCGCATTAGGAACGTAAACTTCAACTTTAAAAGTTCTGTTTGCAGGGTTGATATAATTCCCTGTTTGACGTATTTTAGAAACAACTGTTTTGCCTAGTACTGGAAATTCAACCATCACCTCTTTATCTTTTGTAATATCTGAAATATAGCGTTCAGGTACATTCGTATCAATATACATGTCGTCAAGATTTATAATTCTAAGCAGTTGTGAAATTCCCGGTGAGACAAAACTTCCCTCGTCCGTAATAATATCATCAATGATTCCTGAAAAAGGAGCCCGTACAATAGTTTTTTCAAGCTGCTCTTGTAATTGACTTACTGCTTTTTGTTGTGCTTCGTATGAAGATTTGTATTGAAGATATTGTATTTCACTTCCTATTTTTTGGTCCCATAAACGTTGTTGACGCTCATAAGTGGTTTTTGCTAAATCTGCTTGAATTTGTAATTGGGCTAATTGCTGCTTAAGACCACCATCATCAATTTTTGCTAAAATTTGCCCTTTTTTTACAGATTGCCCTTCTTTTACATACACATTAGATAGAACACCAGAATATTCAGGAAAAACGACAATATTTTGTTTGGTACTCACACTTCCTTGTAACTCTACGAAATGAATAAATAAAGATTCTTTTGTAAGAAAAGTTGTAGTTAACGGAATTTTAGCCTGAGGATCTAATTCTTTAATTTTAGACTCAATTAGTTTTAATTCTGAACTAAGAAGTTGTTGTTGTTCATCTAATTGTGTTTTCTTTTTTCTAATTTTTTCAAGGTCATTAGTTGCTATAACATCTTCTATAGATTGTTTTTTGCCTTCACCACATGATGATAGAACCAGTGTTAGCATGATAATTGAAAATATATGTTTCATAATATTGATTGATTTTTAGTTGTTGATTGAGTTTAATAGAGTTTCTAGCTCTGCTTTTTCATTTATCACATTAAGCATAGCCTGTAAATATTCTTGTTGAGCGGTATATAATTGTGTTTGAGCTTGTCTTAAATCAAAACTTGAAGCAATACCTTCAAAAAACTTGATTTGATTTTTCTGCTCGATACGTTCAGCTAGATTTAAATTTTGCTGTTTATTTTCATATTCTTCAATAGCAAACTGATAGTTGCTTTTAGCTGAAGCGGTTTGGAGTTTTAAACGTTGCTCAGTTTCTTTAAGGTCGTCTTTCGATTTTTCTAAATTTATTTTTGCTCGCTGAGTCGATGCACTTCGTTGTCCCGAGCTAAAAAGAGGGATATCGAGATTTAACCCAAAAACACCATAACCATAATATTTTTGATCGGAATCCGTAAAAGTAAAGTCATCACTATAGGATACATAGCCACCACTTAAAAAACTGATAAGACTTGGTAAAGCCTTACTTTTTTCAAGTTTCACTAAAAGTTCTTTAGACGTTTTATCATTATCTGCTATTTTATAATCTATGGCATTTTCAACTAAAAACGAATTGTTTATCAGACCTAAATCTATATTTTGAACCGTTAATGTTTCTAGAGTATCTGTTAAACTTATAGGGGTTTCTATATCTAATCCTAAAACCAGATTAAGCATTTGATAGGTTACTTTATTTAATCGTATATTATTATTAATAGTGCTCTCAATACCAAACAATGTAATTTGTAACTGTTCAACGCTTTCCTCTTCTTCAAAGCCATTTTCATATAATTGAGATAGTTCATCAAGGTTTTTTTGTAGCGTTATTCTATTTTGCTCAAGAATTTTTAAACTTTCTTCTGTCAGCAAAACATTACCGTAGGCGTTTATTACAGACTTTCTAACTTCTAAATCGGTTTTTATTTTGGCGTTTTTTGAGATTTCTAAAAACACTTTTGCTGATTGTAAACCCACTAAATAAGAGCCATCAAATATTAACTGACTTAATGTTACAGCGCCATTAAGATTTTGTTTTAATCCGAAAGCTGCAGCAGTAAATTCTCCCTCGGCTCCGCCAAAGGCACTTGTAGGAAATACTTGTACTTGTTGTTTTAAAAAATCTTGGTAATCAACATTTGCATTTAACTGTGGTAATCCGGTTGCAATAGTTTCCCATTTTTGTTCATAAGCCGCATCAATGTCTCTTGATGCGTTTTTTGCTGTTCTGTTGTTTTCTAAAGCATAATCAATAGCCTCTTGTAAACTAAAGGGCTGGGTTTCATCCTGCGATAAAACTGAGGAGCTTATTAGAAAAATTAATATGTACGCGATGTTTTTTGACATTTTTTATGTTTGATTATTGATGAATTTGTTTAATGTTAACAGTCCTTTTTCAGTACAAATACCTCTTATATGATATTCTAAATAATTATCCATTAAGGTGTTCATTGAAAAATGATTTAGTGGAAATAATTCGTTGTCCTTTAAGATTGTTATGCTATGAAAATAAATTCTAGAAATAAATTCTATGTTAATATTAGACCGGTATAGCCCTATTTCAATACCTCTGTTAAGGTTCTCTTGAACACAATCTTGCATGACTTCAAACTGTTTCTTTTTAAGAGTTCTAAAAATTTTTGGATAATATTTCTGTAATTGATATTGAGGTGATGATTTCTCATCTTTTAAGTGCTCCATCACAAATTGTTTTATATCAAAAATCTCTTCTATTGGATTCTTTTTTAAAGCGCATATGTCTTCAATTCCACAAGAAATATTTTCAAAAGTAAATAGGGTAACAGCCTCAACGAGTGTGGTTTTGTTTTCAAAATGTTGATAGATTGTTTTTTTTGAAATCCCTAAATGATTGGAAATATCATCCATTGTAATGCTTTTAAACCCGTAGTTTAAAAACAATTCTGCAGCATTCGTTAATATTTTATCTCTCATAATGGGCGCAAATGTACAATAGGAAACTTTAAAAACAATAAAAGTTTCCAAAGTTTTAATGTTTTTTTAACATATAATTTACATACATACTTTTTAATATGGTGTTTTCATTTATTTTTGCCTTATGCTATCAATAGAAATATACCAGGAAAAGTTTGTAGAATATTTGGAAAAGTATTCAATGTTAAAAGAACCCGTAAGCCTTTATGAACCTATTCAATATATATTAAAATTAGGAGGCAAACGTTTGCGGCCCGTATTAACTCTAATGTCTGCGGAAATTTTTAATTGTGATTATAAAATCGCTCTTAATGCCGCATTGAGTATTGAAGTTTTTCATAATTTTTCGTTAGTTCATGATGATATAATGGATGATGCACCAATACGAAGAGGGCAAGAAACGGTACATGAAAAGTGGGATATTAATACAGGTATTCTTTCTGGTGATGCCATGCTGATAATGGCTTATCAGCTCTTTGAAAACTATGACGACAAAACCTTCAAAGCTTTAGCAAAATTATTTAGTAAGACGGCCCTAGAAGTTTGTGAAGGGCAACAATACGATGTTGATTTTGAATCTAGAGATAACGTGACTATTGATGAGTATTTAAAAATGATTCAATACAAAACCGCTGTGTTGGTTGGAGGTGCTATGAAAATGGGTGCCATAGTAGCAAAGGCTTCCGAAGAAGATCAGAATAAGATTTACGATTTTGGAAAGAATCTTGGTATTGCTTTTCAATTGCAAGATGATTTTTTAGATGCCTTTGGTGATCCAAAATCTTTTGGAAAACAGGTTGGTGGTGATATTATTGAAAACAAAAAAACCTTTTTATACATCAATGCGCTTAAACTATCAAGTTCAGAAGATAGCGTTCAGTTGCAACATCTATTTAGTATCAATCCCAATAATCCTGAAGAGAAAATTCAAATAGCAAAGCAAATTTTTATTTCAAGTGGGTCTGCAGAGGCAACAAAACAAGAGATAAAAACGTATACTGAAAAAGCTTTTTCTGTTTTAGAAACACTTCATATTTCAGAAAACAAAAAACGAATTTTAAAACAGTTTGGTGAGCAATTAATGAATAGAAACGTATAATGCAACTTCCTGCAACATTTGAAGTATTAATTGAAGAAGCTACACAGTTAGACTTGTATAAAAAACTTATTGAACAACTCAATAAGGATTTTTTATTAGCTAATATTGATATAGATTTTCGTGAAGACGTTTTACCATCAAGCTTAAAAATTATACTTCATGAGACTGTTTATAAACTCATGCAAAATAAATTTGCAGAGTATCTTAATTTACTATATATAATTGATGTACCAGAACATCAAGTTAAACAACTCGATGGTAATGACACTTTGCAATTGGCAGAACAAGTATCTTTTTTAATTTTAAAACGGGAATGGCAAAAAGTTTGGTATAGAAATAAATATTAAAACCTAATTCAAGGTTCTGTAATATTCGAGAATAGCTCTGGCGTCATCTTCAGAAATATCTTGCTTAATCATTGGTGCATAATTAAACTCAATAAGTAATTCTTTAGCTAAAGGATCTTTTCTAAGCATTTCTTCAGGATTTAGTATCATATTCATAATCCATTCGGGCGTTCTTCTGTTTAAAATTCCTTTACCAGCAGGGCCAATAAATTTTTTATCTGGTCTATGGCAAGCTGTACACATTTTTTTAAAAATAGCTTTCCCATTTTTGGCAAGATTTTGGTCAATATCTTTAGGTAATTCTAAATTTGAAATAGGTCCAATGCCTTTATTTGTTAAGTCAACTTTTTGAGACGCTAGAACTTTTTTTTCTGTAGAATTTTTATTCGTTGAAGGACTTACCTTTTCATAAGTAAAGCCTCCTTTTTTATTTTCTTTAGCTTCAACACAGCCAAGAAAAGTGAAAATGAAAATAGAGAAAATGAGAATATATGGTTTAAGCATATTTTTATTTTGAGCCACCAAAACTAATAAAAAAAAGAGAAATAATAAACATTTGATTTTTACGTAAACGTTATATGATTTACAAAAAATCAAGACTTTTGTTAATTTTTAACACGATATCAATAATAAGGCAATTTTAGTTTTACTAAAAGTTGTATTTTTGATGAAAATTTGCAAACAAAAAGATTACCAGAAACATAATAATGGATAAATTTTCCTTTCTTAATGCTGCTCATACCTCATATTTTTCTGAATTATATGAGCAATATTTACATAACCCAGATGCTGTAGAACCAAGTTGGAGAGCTTTTTTTCAAGGCTATGATTTTGGAACTGAAAACTATGGACTCGATGGAGAAATAATTGAGGGCGTTTCAACTCAAATTCCTGAAAATGTACAAAAAGAGTTTCAAGTTTTAAGGCTTATAGATGGCTATAGAACCCGAGGACATTTGTTTACAAGTACAAATCCTGTAAGAAGTAGAAGAACCTATGAACCTACTTTGGATCTCGAAAATTTTAGACTTTCAGACAATGATTTAGATACAGTTTTTAATGCTGGTGAGGTTCTTGGAATTGGAGCAAAACCATTACGAGAGATTTTATTTCATTTAAACAGAATGTACTGCAGCTCTATTGGCGTGGAATATATGTATATTAGAAATCCAGAAGTGATACAATGGTGGCAGGATAAACTAAATGTAAATGATAATCATCCTAGCTATTCCGTTAGTTCCAAAAAATATATTCTTTCAAAATTAAATCAGGCCGTTACTTTTGAAAATTTTTTACAAACCAAATACGTTGGGCAAAAACGGTTTTCTCTTGAGGGTGGAGAGACATTAATTCCAGCCATAAGCGTAGCACTTTTTAATGCATCCGATATTTATGACGTTAAAGAATGTGTTTTAGGAATGGCGCATCGTGGTCGTTTAAACACGCTTATAAATATTTTTAGAAAACCTATAAAAGAACTTTTTAGTGAGTTCGATGGAAAAGATTTTGAAGATGAAGACATTGATGGTGATGTAAAATACCACTTAGGATTAACCCTTGAAAAAACCTACCAAAACGGAAAATCTATTAGAATGAATTTGGTGCCTAATCCATCGCATTTAGAAACAGTTGCTTCTGTTGCCGAAGGGATTACAAGAGCCAAAATAGATAATGATTATGAAGGTGACGATTCTAAAATACTTCCTATAGTAGTGCATGGAGATGCTGCTATTGCAGGTCAAGGTATTGCTTATGAAGTTGCTCAGATGAGTCAGTTAAAAGGCTATAAAACAGGCGGAACAATCCATATAGTTGTTAATAATCAAATAGGGTTTACTACAAATTATCTTGATGCACGTTCAAGTACGTATTGTACAGATGTTGCTAAGGTAACCTTATCTCCTGTCTTACATGCCAATGCCGATGATGCTGAAGCTGTTGTTCATGCGGTAGAAATGGCTTTAGATTACCGAATGAGATTTAAAAGAGATGTTTATATTGATTTGTTGGGATATAGAAAATATGGCCACAATGAAGGTGATGAGCCACGTTTTACACAGCCCAAACTTTATAAAGAAATCGCTAAGCACCCTAATCCGTTTAAAATATATTCAGATAAGCTAATCGCAAATAAAACCATTGATAAAACCTATCTTAATGATATTGTTGAAGAGTTTAAAAATATGCTGGAGACCCAATATTCAAAATCAAAGGAAGAATCTTCTTCTAAGGTTAGAGAATTTATGGAAGAACGCTGGAAAGGATATAAACGTCAGGGTTTAGAAGAAATGTTATTGCCAGTGGATACAAGTTATCCAAAAGATAAACTGGAAAATATTGTTAAAGTAGTTTCTACAGTTCCGGAAGGTGTTAAGTTTTTAAGAAAGGCAGAAAAGATTTTACATGGTAGAGCTAAAATGGTCTTTGAATCGGACTCTTTAGATTGGGGAATCGCAGAAACATTAGCCTATGGTAGTTTGTTAGAAGAAGGCTATAACGTGCGCATGTCTGGTCAAGATGTTGAACGAGGAACCTTTAGTCATCGCCATGCCATTTTACGTGATGAAATATCTGAAGAACGAATTAATTTATTAAATATTAATCCTAAAAGTAAAGGAGAGATGTTTATTTACAATTCTTTACTTTCAGAATATGCCGTATTAGGTTTTGATTATGGGTATGCTATGGCAAATCCAAATACATTAACACTTTGGGAGGCTCAGTTTGGAGATTTTAGTAATGGTGCTCAAATTATTTTTGATCAATATTTATCGGCTGCTGAGGATAAATGGAAATCGCAAAATGGTATTGTAGTGTTACTGCCGCACGGTTATGAAGGTCAAGGGTCCGAGCATTCATCGGCACGGATAGAACGTTATTTACAAATGTGTGGAGATGATAATATGATTGTTGCAGACTGCACAACACCTGCTAACTTCTTCCATTTGTTACGAAGACAAATGAAGCGCGATTTTAGAAAACCGTTAATTGTATTTACACCAAAAAGTTTATTGCGTCATGCAAAGGCGGTTTCAACGTTACACGAACTTTCAGAAGGTGAATTTAGCGAAGTTATAGATGATACTTTAGATCCTAAAAATGTAAAACGATTGGTTTTCTGTACAGGAAAGTTCTATTACGATTTATTAGCAGAACGCGAAAAATTAGATAGAGATGATGTGGCTTTAATAAGAATTGAGCAATTGTTCCCTTTACATTATGAAAAAATTCAACAGGTTATTGAAAAGTATTCAAATGTGAAAGAATATATTTGGGCACAAGAAGAACCACAAAACATGGGTGCATGGAGTTTTATGGCGCAACGTATGGACTTAGTTAAACTACAAGTGATGTCAAGACCATATAACTCGGTGCCTGCACCAGGATCCAGTACTCGTGATAAAAGAAGACAACAGCGTGTTATTGATGCTGTTTTTGAAGTAAATAAAGAGAATTAAATTCAGAAGACACTTAAAATTATAACGAATGATTTTAGAAATGAAAGTCCCTTCACCTGGGGAATCTATAACAGAGGTTGAAATTGCAACATGGTTGGTTGAAGATGGTGATTACGTAGAGAAGGATCAGGCTATTGCCGAAGTTGATAGTGATAAAGCTACCCTAGAACTTCCTGCGGAAGCTAGCGGAATCATTACACTTAAAGCAGAAGAAGGTGATGCTGTGGACGTTGGTGCTGTGGTTTGCTTAATTGATACTAGTGCAGAAAAACCAGAAGGAGATTCTTCAAAAGATGATAAGAAAGAAGAAACACCTAAAACTGAAACGTCAAAACCTGTTAAAAAGGAAGCCGATGCAACGTATGCAACTGGAAGCCCAAGCCCAGCAGCAAAAAAGATTTTGGATGAAAAAGGAATGGAAGCTTCTCAAATAAAGGGTACTGGGAAAGATGGAAGAGTGACTAAAGATGATGCTGTAAAAGCTACGCCATCGATGGGAACACCAACAGACGGAAATAGAGCAAGTTCAAGAAGTAAAATGTCCATGTTGCGTCGTAAAGTAGCGGAGCGTCTCGTTGAAGCCAAAAACACAACGGCGATGTTAACCACATTTAATGAGGTAGACATGTCCCCAATTTTTGCTTTACGAAAAGAGTATAAAGAAACCTTTAAATCAAAACATAACGTAAGTTTAGGTTTTATGAGTTTCTTTTCATTAGCAGTGGTAAGAGCTTTAAAAATGTATCCTGCAGTAAACTCTATGATTGATGAAAAAGAAATGATTACATATGATTTTTGTGATATTAGCATTGCTGTTTCTGGCCCTAAAGGCTTAATGGTTCCAGTAATGAGAAACGTAGAAAATATGAGCTTTAGAGGTGTTGAATCTGAGGTAAAACGATTAGCGATTCGTGCTCGGGACGGACAAATTACGGTGGATGAAATGACAGGTGGAACCTTTACCATTTCAAATGGTGGTGTTTTTGGTAGTATGTTATCTACGCCTATCATTAACCCTCCCCAAAGTGGTATTTTAGGAATGCACAATATTGTTGAAAGACCTGTTGCAATTGATGGAAAGGTCGAGATTAGACCTATTATGTATGTTGCCTTATCTTATGACCATAGAATTATTGATGGTAAAGAAAGTGTTGGGTTTTTAGTAGCAGTAAAAGAAGCCTTAGAGAACCCAACTGAATTATTAATGAATAATGATGTTAAAAAAGCGCTAGAATTATAACGATATTATAATTTAATATTTGATGAGAAAATCCTGAGCCCTTTAGTTCAGGATTTTTTTGTTTTTAATGACAAAAATCATATTTATTTAGACTAATTAAAAATAAATTTACAACTTTTTAATGACTAATAATTATGATAAAAATAGGATTATTTATTTTTACAATAGTTTTTATGAGTTTTGAATTAGTTGGACAAACGGTTGAACCCTCATCTTGTATTGTGGCTAATATTTTACAACTCGAATTTGAAATATTATATTCAGTTGAAAAAAATCCACCGCAAAAAACAACTTCTTGGAACATTCCAAATATCTTAATTAGATATGGCTTATTAGAAAATATTGAATTACAACTGCACACACCTTTCACTAAAGAACGATGTTTTGTTGAAAATAAATTGACTACTAATGTTTTTGAATTTAATGAAATTGAAATGGGGTTGTCTATCAATTTATGGAAACAAAATAGATATCTTCCTGAAGCAGCAGTAATGGCTAGAATTGTATCACCAACAGAAGCTTTTAATTTTAACGAATTAGGAAATATTGTATCGTTCAACTTTTCAAACCAGATGACAAAAAAAATTGCATTAAATTATAATTTAGGAACAACAACAAGTATCGAAAAACGCACAACAGGTTTTTATATTATAAATATTAGTTATCAATCTAATTCACAACTACGCTTTTTTATTGAAAATTCGAGTAATTTCAATTTTAATAGAACTGAAGCGAATTGTTTAGGAACGGGGTTTGGCGTGAATTTAATGAATAATATTTCAGTTGATTTTTCTTTTTCACAAAGTTTAAAAAATAAAATGTTTTATACTGGAGTCATTTTAGCCTGGGCGATAAATACCCAAAAAGAAAGTTAGTGAGAACTATAAAATTTTTAAAACATAAAAAGGAGAACACTTAATTTAAAAGTTCTCCTTTTTTTGTAACATCTTTAAACTAAAAAAAGTTTACAATTATATTAATTGTAATAACAAGAACGATGATTATAACTAAACTAATTGTAAAATATTTATCTAACTTATTATTCACACTATATAATATAAGATAGTTTCTGGGATTATGACTAATTTTTAAAATTATTAATTGAAAACTCTGTGTCATTACAACACAGAGTCTTCGTAAATTCTCCCTAAGAATTAATTAATAGCAGTGTAAATATATGATTACGTACTTTAAAAAACAATACGCACTTATGCGTATTTTTTATAAAAACGCTTTATTAAGGTTTGCCCAAATAGTAAGGGAACTGGGTTTATTGTCTAAATTAAGTTTAGCAATAATGTGACTTCTGTGTTTATGAATGGTTTTAATAGAGACAGATAATGCATCAGCAATTTCTTGACTCGTTATATTTTCTGCTATTAAAGAAATAATTTTTCTTTCTGTTTTAGTTAGGGTATCTATTATTTCAAGACTTGCGCTGGGTGCTTCTAGAAGGTCGATTAAATCTTTACTAAAATAGGGTTTGTTTTTTAATACATGTTCAATGCAAATTTCGATTTCTTCAATAGCAAACTCTTTTAAGATATATCCGTATACATTAAAAGATTTAGCTTTTTTAAATAGTTCTTCTTCTTTATCAAAAGTGATTAAAATAATTTTAGTTTTTATATTGTTTTTTTGACAATCTTCTGCAATTTCTAATCCTGTTTTATAAGGCATCCTTATATCTAGTATGGCTATTTCTGGTTTTAATTTTACGATAAGATTATATGCGCTGTTGCCATCTTTAGCCATCCCAATAATGGTGAAACTTTTTGAAGTTAAAAAGTCACTTAAGCCTCTTAACATAAGGGGATGATCGTCTGCTATTACAATATTAGGCATTATGTATTTTTAGGGATTTAAAGGCTTAGTTCAAACTTTAAAACAAGACTCTTATTTTTTTAAATATAAATATTTCTTTTCATAATCAATAACGGCTTTTGCTTTTTTTAAAACATCAGCACCTATAATACCATCAATGGGTTTTGAATTGTGGTTAATCAAAGCTGTATTTACGTGAGTAAGATTAAATAAAATAAGAACAACATTATTTTTTTTCCAGGTTCCTATTTTTAAATTGTTTTGTTTCGAAATTTTCGTTTCCATATCAATGGCGCCAGCTCCAGAAGCCTTTATTTCAGAATCGTTGGCTTTCATCTTAAAAGTATCAATGCTATCAAAACCAATGCAGGAACTTGATGCACCGGTATCTAAAATAAAAAGTCCTTTAACACCATTAATGGAGGCTTTTATTTCAAAATGATTCGTCTTAGCAAATTTAAGTTTTACTTTGGTGTACCCTTTTTTATTAAGGAATTCAGAAAGTGATTGCATCAAAATTTATTTTAAACAAAGATACTCATGTAAAACAATTATTTTTGTTCTAGGTTTATAAAAGTAAAATTTTTATCGAGACAGATGGTTATTACAGATACACATGCGCATTTATATAGTGAAGAATTTGATGAAGACAGAAAAGAAATGATAGAACGCGCTATTCATTCAAATGTTACACGCTTTTTTATACCAGCTATAGATTCAACGTATACAACATCTATGCTTGAATTAGAAAAGGCATTTCCCAATCATATTTTTTTAATGATGGGATTACATCCCACACACATAAAAGAAAACTACAAAGAAGAATTGAATCATGTAAAGGAGATGCTCGCGAAACGAAAGTTTTATGCTGTTGGAGAAATTGGGATTGATTTATATTGGGATAAGACGACATTGCAAATTCAACAAGAAGCATTTAGATATCAAATTAAATTAGCTAAACAATATAAATTACCTATTGTTATTCATTGCAGAGATGCTTTTGATGAGATTTTTGAAATTCTTGAGGAGGAAAAGGACAATGACCTTTTTGGAATCTTTCATTGTTTTACAGGCAATTTAGAGCAAGCACATCACGCCATTTCTAATCATATGAAATTGGGAATAGGTGGCGTAGCTACCTTTAAAAATGGTAAGATAGATCAGTTTTTAAGTCAAATAGATTTAAAACATATTGTACTTGAAACCGATTCTCCTTATTTAGCGCCAGCACCTTATCGAGGGAAACGCAACGAAAGTGCCTATATAAATAAGGTTTTAGAAAAGTTGGCTATTATTTATAACAAGTCCGAAGAAGAAATAGCATCCATAACCACTCAAAATTCAAAAGACATTTTCAAAATATAAAAATGAACATATCAAAACCAAATATACTTCTTATTTATACTGGCGGAACCATAGGGATGATTAAAGATCCGAAAACAGGAGCTTTAAGGTCCTTTGATTTTAAAAATATTTTAAAAAGAATTCCAGAATTACAATTATTAGACTGTAAGATAGATACGGTTTCATTTAATGCTCCTATCGATTCCAGTAATATGAATCCTGATTATTGGATTGAGATTGCCGAAATAATTGAATCAAATTATAAAAATTTTGATGGATTTGTCGTCTTACATGGAAGTGATACTATGAGTTATACAGCTTCTGCATTGAGTTTTATGTTAGAAAATTTATCAAAACCAGTT